>CAYUIN010000145.1:0-6352 GCA_964444695.1 uncultured Desulfocurvus sp. | reverse complement strand
GCCTCGCGCGGCACGTCGGCCGCGAAATGGCGGTGGATCTTCAGGCGCGGCAGCCAGGCCATGGGCGGTTCGTCCTCGGCGACGGGCTGGGCGCCGGGCGCCTGCGCCGGAGCGGCGGCGGGCGCGGCCTCGTCCTCGGCCGGGCCGGGCAGGGCGGCGTCCGCCACGGCCTCGGGGCGCGGGCCGCGCTCGGAAACGGGGTTGCCGTGGGCGTCCGGCGCCCAGGGCAGCTCGCCCGTCAGCTCGTCCAGGGCGCGCAGCACGGGGCAGCGGCCCAGGTGGCGGGGCGTGCTGCCCAGCAGGCAGTACAGCTCCTCTTCGGGCCGGGTCCAGGCCACGTAGAGCAGGTCCAGCTGTTCCAGGAGCATCCGCCCCACGCGCTCGTAGTAGACCTCGCCCATCTCGCGGCGCAGCGGGGCCAGCAGCCGCAGGCCCCGGTAGTCCAGCGCCGCCAGATCGCCCTCGGGGCGCAGCGGCCAGTGGTGGAACGGCACCACCACCACCGGGAATTCCAGGCCCTTGGACTGGTGGATGGTCATCACGCGCACGGCGTCCACGCTCTCGGGCAGGGGCACCTTCTCCTGGCCGCCCCCGGCGTCCCAGTATTCCAGGAACGAGGCCAGGGACTGGTGCCCGGCCTTCTCGGCGGCGTGGACGCCCTCCATGAAGCGGCGCACGTAGGGCGCGCCGCCGGGGTGGCGTTCCAGCACGCGGAAGTCCCGCACCACCTCGCTCACGGCGTCGTAGGGCGTCATGAACCCCGCGCGGCGCAGGTAGCGCGCCAGGAAGCGCTCGGACAGCTCCGGGCGAAACTCGCGGAAGCGGGCGTACAGCGGGCCGCGTTCCAGCCCCGTGAGCCAGTCCGTGAGCTGCGCGCCGGAAAGCCCCGCGCGCCCGCCGAAGACCTCCTCGCCCGCCAAAAATTCCCACAGGGCCAGGTCGTCCAGCGGGTAGTCCAGGAAGCGCAGCAGCGCCGTGATCTGGCGCACCAGCGGGTGTTCGCCCAGGGCCAGGCTGTTCTCGGTGATCACCGGCAGGCCCCAGTCGATGAGCCAGGAGGCGACCAGGGCGGCCTCCTCGTTGCCGCGCACCAGCACGGCCACGTCGCCGGGGGCGCGGCGCGCGGCGAGGTCCGTGAACAGCCGCTCCAACTCGTCGTGCACGGCGTCCAGCAGGGCTTCCTTGGTGCCCAGGTCCTCGATGCGCGTCAGGCGGACGTAGCCCGCGTCCGCGTCGCGGCCCTGGGGCAGGAGCTGGGCGCTGCCCGCGAAGGCGTCGGAAATATCGCCCGCCAGCGCCTCCACGGCCTGGGGCGGGGCGCCGTCTTCGAGCATGGCCACGGCCACGTCCCGGGCGGCGTCCCGGTCGCCCAGCGAGGAGAAGACGGCGTTGTTGTGCTCCACCACGTGGCGGCGGCTGCGCCAGTTGAAGGGCAGGGTGCGCTGCTCGGGGGCGGCCATGGCCGTCAGCTCCGGCTGGCGGGGGACCTCGTCGAAGAGCCGCGAGTCCCCGCCGCGCCAGCCGTAGATGGCCTGCTTCACGTCGCCCACCACCAGCAGCCCGCCGTTCTTGGACAGGCACTCCTCGGCCAGGGGCGAGAGCGCCCGCCACTGGGCGCGGCTGGTGTCCTGGAACTCGTCCACCAGCAGATACATCAGGCGCGCGCCCATGCGGCAGAAGGCGTCCGGCACGCCGCCGCCGCCGAGCATGGCTTCGGCCAGGGGCGCGTTCTGTTCGTTGAGCAGGACGTTGCGCGTCTCGCGCAGGGCGGCCAGGTCGTCCTTCAAGAGGTCCGCCAGCTCCACCAGGGCCGCCATGTCGCGCGCCGAGGCCAGCAGCTTTTGGCCGCCCAGGGCCTCGGCGTGGGCCGCGCACAGGGCGGCGTAGGCCGCCTCCTGGGCCGCCGTGGCCGCGCCCTTGGAGGCCGCGTTCAGGCACTCGTCCAGGCTGTCTTTTTGGACCATCTTGGAGTCCGGCAGCGGGTCGCGCTCGTCGTGCGCGGCGAGCTTGGCCAGGAATTTCGTGAGATTGGCGTGCACGGCCAGCCCGGCGAGCTGCGGGCCCAGGCGGGCCGCCGCGTCCAGGCAGGCCCGGCGCAGGGCCAGGATCTCGTCGTGGATGCGCCGGGGGTCGGTCTCGCAGGGCGCGGCGTCCCCCAGGCGGTGGGCCAGGACCGGGAGCAGGCGCTTCCTGAGCGCCCCGCCGAGCTGGAAGCCGGGCTTGGATTCCAGGTGCAGCATGGCTTGCAGGGCGCCGTCCAGCAGCCGGGCCTCGGGCTGGCTGCCGGCCTCGGCGCGCGCGGCCAGGGCGTCGAACAGCTCGTCGAAGACCTCGCCCACGCCGAAGAAGACCTCGAAGTCCGGGGACAGCCCGGCCTCCAGGGCGAAGATGCGCATCAGCAGGTTGAGCAGGGAGTCGATGGTCCGGATGTTCAGGCGGTCGTAGCGGCGCAGGATGCGTTCCAGCCAGCGGGCGGCGGCCTCGCGGGTCCAGCCGCCGGTCTCGCCCAGGCCCAGGGCGCGGGCCTTGAGCTTGCCCACCACGCGTTCCTTCATCTCGGCGGCGGCCTTGTTGGTGAAGGTCACGGCCATGATTTCCGGCCAGCCGTGGCAGGCGGCCCCTCCGGCGCGGGTGCAGGCCGGGCCCGGGGCGTCGTTCTCCCCTGCGGCGCCGAGCAGCGTCAGGAACAGCTCGGTCAGGGCGTAGGTCTTGCCCGCGCCCGCCGAGGCCTTCATCTGGATCAGCCGATGTTCGCCGTGCATGGCTCCGCTATCCGTTGTCCGCCAGGGGCACGCGCTCCGTCACGCGCGAGACGCGCCGTCCGTCCCAGACCACAAGCACCACCGCCCCCAGGATCAGCCCCGCGCCCAGGTACCCGGAGGCCGTGAACCGCTCCCCCCACCAGGCGAAGGCCACCACGGCGGCCACCACCGGTTCCAGGGTCGCCACCACCGAGGCCCGCGTGGCCTCGAGGTGCCTGAGTCCCGCGTAGTACGCCGAATACGCCCCCCAGGTGGAGAGCAGGCTCACGGTGACGATGGCCACCCAGGCCCCGGGGGTCTTGTGGCTGAACTCCACGAAGGGCAGCAGCAGCACCGCGCCCAGGGGCAGGCTGTGCAGGAAGAGCACCGGCGTCGAGTATCGCCCCAGGCGCCCTTTGCCGAAAATGTAGTACATGGCGTAGGTCACGCCCGAGAGCAGGCCGAAGAGCACGGCCCGGGGCGTGACGCTGACGTCCGCGCCGCCCGGCACGCCGCTGACGCAGGCCACGCCCGCCAGGGTCGCGGCCACGGCGGCCAGCTTCAGCGGGGTCATGCCCTCGCCCACGAACCACCAGGCCAAAAGCGCCACCCAGGCCGGGGCGGTGTACATCAGCACCGAGGCCAGGGCCGCCCCGCCGGACTGGATGGCCAGCTGGTACACGCCGTAGAACGAGGCGATGCAGACCACGGCGAATCCGGCCATCAGCAGCCGGTCCCCGCGCGCGACGCCCAGCGGGCCGCCGCGCCGCCAGGCCTGGAAGGCGAAGGGCACGAAGGGGATGACGCAACGCCAGAAGGCCACTTCCAGCGGGGCCACGCCCTGGGAGAAGGCGTATTTCGCCACCGGGCCCAGAGAGCCCCAGAGAACGGCGGCGAGAAGAACGAACAGGTATCCGCGTGCGGCCATGGTTTCCCCTCATGATCGGTTAGGAGCACGAGGGTGGCAGAGCCGCACCCGAATTGCAACCGGCAAACGCCGCTACTCGCTCTTTTCCTTGGACTTGCTCCCTCCGAACAGGTTCTTCAGCCCGGAGCCGATGCCCTCCAGCGCGCCCTTGCCGCCGTCCAGCACGCCCTTGCCGATCTGCACCGGCAGGTTGACCACGCCCTGGGCCAGGCCCTTCACGAATTCGGCGGTGTCCAGGGACACGTCCGGGTCCGTCAGCGGGCCGGTGACGTGGAACGGGATCTTGGGCACGGCGGTGATGTCCGCCACGGCCTTGTAGTCGATGGTCTGCTCCACCAGGTTCACGGCGCCCTTGCCCAGCACGGACAGGTTGTCCGCGCTGACGGTGGTGTCCGAGGTGCTCAGCAGGCCCTTGGCCACGGCGAAGCTGGCCGTGATATCCTTGAACTTCTGCTGCTTCTCAACCTTCTCCACGCGCTTTTCCGGGTCCGCGGCCGCGGCCTGGGAGCGCACGGCCTCGGGGATGATCTGGAAGCCCTTGAAGGCGCCGTCCTTCAGGGACACGGAGCCCTTGCCGGACAGCGTGCGCAGCATGGACTTCCACTCGTCGCCCACCGCGGCCAGGGTCAGGTCCAGCCCGGCCGCGCCGGTGACCTTCTCCTCGCCCAGCAGGTCCGTGAGCAGCCCGCCCAGGCCGAGGCCGGACAGGCCCAGGTCCAGGTTGGCCTTGGTGGCCTTGCCGCTGACGTCGGCCAGCAGGCTGGTCTTGAACAGCCCGCCGTACAGCCCGGCGGAGAGCGGGGTGATGCGGATCACGCCGTCCTTGGCCTTCACCGTGACCTGCATGTCGGACATGCGCACGTTGTAGACCTTGAGGCTGCCCATGCGCAGGGTGCCGTCCACGTCCAGCTTGCGCAGCTGTTCCTTGGGCAGGCCGGATTCTTCGCCCGCCCCGGGCTCGGCGGTCTTGTCCTTGGCCGCCTCGGCGGCCTTGTCCTTGCCCGCGTCCGCCTCGTCGCCGCCGGGCGGCAGGTAGCGGTCGGCGTCCAGGGCGTCGGCGGCCAGGTCGAAGGTGATGGCGGGCTTGGCGAAGTGCTTCACGGCCGCCTTGCCGGTGAGCTTGGTGTCGTCCAGGGTCAGCGTCAGGTCGGACAGCGAGGCCGCGTCCTGCGTGGCCCGGGCCTTGAAGGACACGGCGGCCTTGGTCAGCGCGGCGGGGTCCTTGGTGGCCGGGGGCGTGAGGCCCAGGCGGGCCATGAGCTTTTTGGGGTCGAAGTCGGCGAGGGCCATGGTCGCGTCCACCACCGGCGCGGTGTCGAACTTGGCGACGCTGACGCCGCCCGTGGCCGTGACGTCGTAGGCCGAGAGGGTCAGCTTGTCCACGCGGATGGTCGAGGCGTTTAGGTCCACCAGGATGTCCCCGCCGATGACGGCCTTCACGGGCGAACCGGGGATCAGCCCGCTGTCGGCGTCCAGGGTCAGGGTCAGGCCCTTGGCCGAGGGGGTCTTGAAGTCCTGGCCCAGGTCGGCGCGGGTCTTCAGCTCCACCTGGGCCGTCAGCGCCGGGTCGGAGGCCTGGGCCTTGGCCGAGAGGGCCACGTCGAAGGGCTTGCCCAGGGCCAGGGTCCCGGTGCTCAGGTTCAGGTCGGACACGGCGTAGCGCTTGCCCTGGGACTGGTCGTCCCAGACCAGGGCCGCGTCGGACAGGGTCACGCCGCCCACGGACAGGCCCTTCACGGGCAGGGCGCCGGAGCCGCCGTCCGCCGCGCCGTCCGCCGCCGGGGCCTGTTCCGCCCCGGGCTTGGACGTGCGCTGTACGATGTCGTCGAAATTGCTGCGCCCGGCCTTGTCGCGGCCCAGGTTCAGGGACAGCCCGTCCACCAGCACGCTGCCGACCTCGATGCTGCCGGACAACAGCGGCAGCAGGCGGACCTTGACCTCCGTGCGGCGGATCTTGGCCATGGGCGCGTCACCGAAACCGGCGGCGTTGGACAGGGACACGGGCCCCAGCTCCACGCCCAGCCACGGGAACACGGAGATGCCCACGTCGCCCTGGAAGACCAGGTCGCGCCCGGTGGTCTCCTTGGCGGCGCGCGAGGCCTCGCGCTTGATGAACTCGGTGTCCACCACGCTGTAGAGCACGGCGGCGGCCACGGCCAGCAGCAGGACTGCGGCGGCGGCGGCGATGGCGGTATACTTGACGACGGGTTTCATGGCGCCTCCCCGGGGGCGTTGCTGTGGCGCGCCGGGCGGGTCTGCCGGGCGGCGACGAAAAAAGGCCCATCCGTTCCGAGATGATACCCGGCTTGGACGGGCCTTTCAACAGGCAGGCGAAAAAAGGGTGTTTATCTCGGTTTTTCCAGCGAGACTTCCAGGGTGAAGTCGCCGTGGGGCGTCTCGAAGGGCACGGCCAGGATGGGCTCGCGCGAGATGTGCGAGATGGAGTGGTTGTGCCCGGTGATCACCGAGGGGATGCCCGCTTCCAGGCGCATTCCGGCGGTTTCCAGGCCCCGGCGGGTCTGCCCGGAGATCATGTTGGTCAGCTCGCCCACGGCGTCGCGCACGTCCTGGTTCACCTCGGGGATGGTCTCGCCCAGCATGTTGGAGACGATGGCCAGGATGCAGGGGGCCGTGAAGGTCACGGACATGGTGCCGTTGCGGTCGCCGCTGATGCCGATGACGC
>CAYUIN010000144.1:0-6354 GCA_964444695.1 uncultured Desulfocurvus sp. | reverse complement strand
CCGCCGGAGGCATTCTGCCTATCCCTCCCCGGGCCGTCCCGGTTCCGGCGTCCGTCCGCCCGTGGGGCCGGTGCTACTGGACGGAGCGCAGGAAGTTGCCGACGGCGGGGATGCCTTCGGTTTGGAGGATGCGCAGGGCTTGGGAGCCGATGACGGCGATGTCGACCTTGCCGCGCAGGTAGTCCACGTCGTCCTTGTTGCTGACGCCGAAGCCGAGGGCCAGGGGGAGGCTGGTGGCGGCGCGGGCGCGGGCGAGGTAGTCGGCGAGGTTGCGGGAGAATTCGGTCTGTTCGCCGGTGACGCCTTTGCGGGCCACGCAGTAGACGAAGCCGGAGGCGTGTGCGGCGATCTGCCGCATGCGGTCTTCGGTGCTGTTGGGGGCGAAGATGTAGATGGGGTCGAGGCCCGCGTTTTTCATGGCGGGCAGGTAGTCCTGATCTTCCTCGATGGGGACGTCGGGGACGATGGCGCCGGTGAGTCCGGCGTCCTTGGCGGCGTTAGCGAAGCGTTGCACGCCGTATTTGTAGAAGATGTTGTAGTAGCTCATGAACAGGAAGGGGATGGGGAAGCGGGCGGCGGCCTCGCGGGCGAAGTCGAGGCAGCGGGCCACGGTGGCGCCCGCGTCCAGGGCCATTTGGTTGGCGGCGACGATGACGGGTCCGTCGGCCTGGGGTTCGGAGAAGGGGATCTGCATTTCGATGAGGTCCACGCCGGATTCGACCATGGTTTCGACCAGGCGCATGGAGTCGTCGAAGTTGGGGTAGCCGAGGACGATATGGGTCATGAGCAGGATGTCCTTTTTGGCGAGCTGCTCACGGATGTGTCGTTCAAGCACGGTAGGCCTCCGCTTTTTCGATGATGAAGCGTTCCCATTTGGGGTCGCCCAGGGCGTCGGCCACGGTGAAGATGTCCTTGTCGCCGCGTCCGGACTGGTTGATGAGGATCACGTCTTCGGGGGTCAGGGTCGGGGCCTCCTTGAAGGCCTGTGCGAAGGCGTGTGCGGATTCCAGGGCGGGGATGACGCCTTCCTTGCGCATGGTCAGCGCCACGGCGTCCACGACTTCCTTGTCCGTGGCGGCCTCGAAGCGGACGCGGCCGGTATCGCGCAGGTTGGCGAGGATGGGGGAGACGCCCACGTAGTCCAGGCCTGCGGCCACGGAGTGGGTGTCCTTCATCTGCCCGTCCTCGTTTTGCAGGAAGTAGGTCTTGTAGCCCTGGGCGATGCCGGGGGTGGCGTCGTCCACGGCCAGGCGGGCGGCGTGCATGCCGGTGTCCAGGCCTTTGCCTCCGGCCTCGACGCCCACGAGTTCGACATCCTTATCGTCGAAGAAGCCGCTGAAGACGCCCATGGCGTTGGAGCCGCCGCCGACGCAGGCGTAGACGCGGGAGGGCAGTCGCCCGAAGCGGGCCTGGACCTGTGCGCGGGCCTCGGTACCGATGATGGACTGGAACCAGGCGACCATTTCCGGGAACGGGTGCGGGCCGCTGGCGGTGCCGAAGACGTAGTGGGTGGTGTCCATGTTGCGGGCCCAGTCGCGGAAGGCCTCGTTGATGGCGTCCTTGAGGGTGCGCGAGCCGTCCTTCACGCTGACGACGGTGGCGCCCATGCGTTCCATCCAGAAGACGTTGGGGCGTTGGCGGGCGATGTCTTCCTCGCCCATGTAGACGGTGCATTCGAAGCCGAACTTGGCGGCCATGGTGGCGGTGGCCACGCCGTGTTGTCCGGCGCCGGTCTCGGCGATGACGCGGGTCTTGCCCATGCGTTTTACGAGCAGCCCTTGGCCCATGACGTTGTTGGCCTTGTGGGCGCCGGTGTGGTTCAGGTCTTCGCGTTTGATGCAGATGCGCGCGCCGCCGAAGTGTGCCGAGAGGTTGTCGGCGAAGGTCAGCGGGGTGGGGCGGCAGGAGTAGGAGGACATGATGTCCTTGTACTCGGCCCAGAAGGCGGGGTCGGCCTTGGCGGCGGCGTAGGCGGCCTTGACCTCCTCGAAGGTGGCGTGGAGGATTTCGGGGATGAAGGCGCCCCCGAACTGGCCGTGGTAGCCGGGTCTAGCTGGTTTGGAGGTCATGGGAAAAGTCTCCGATGTGTTGGCTGAAGATGAACTGGTCCGTGCGGCAGTACAGCGTGGAGTACACGCCGTCGCGGGCCTGCGGGAAGTGCAGGTGGCGGTGCACGGTGAGGATGGGCGTGGTGCGGGCGACGTCCAGCAGTCGGGCCAGCCGGGCGTCGGGCCAGGTGATGCGGAAGTGCTGGTCGGCCGAGGCCAGGACGAGTCCGTAGCGGTCTTCCACGAGACCGGACAGGGATTGTCCGCCGAGGTCCTGGTCCTCGATGCCGGGGAACAGGTCCGGGTCCATGTAGATGTCTTCCACGAGCACGGGGGTTTGGTCCAGGCTGGAGAGGCGGGTCAGGGCCACGGCGGCGTGTCCGTCGAAGGGATTGGCCGGGTCGCCCTGGACGCGGCCGCGCGCGGGCGGGGAGACCAGGGTCACGGTCAGTTCGCAGCCGGTGTTGGCCAGCGAGCGCAGGGTGCCGGTGAGCGAGAAGAGGTTCACGGTCTCCGGTTGGCGGGCGACGAAGGTGCCCGAGCCCCGGCGGCGCAGGAGCACGCCCCGGCGGACCAGCGATCCCACGGCCTGGCGCACGGTGGGCCGTCCGATGCGGTAGCGGGCGGCCAGCTCGTTTTCCGAGGGGATGCGCTCCCCGGCGGCGTAGACCCCGGCGCGGATGTCCGCGAGCAGGATCTCGGCGAGCTGGTGATACAGCGGCAGCGGCGAATTGGCGTTGAGCATGGCGGCACCGTACAAGGGGCATGTCAAGTTGTCAATACAACTTTACAACCAAAATGCGAGGGGTGGGCAGGGCGGCTGCGCGGGGGCGCGCGTGCGCCCGGTTCGTTGACTGGTCAACTGAAAAGGAGCGGAGCCTTACAGGGCGGGGATTTTAGAGGGTGGCGGGGTGGCTGGGGTGGCGGGGCGTCAGTCGCCACCGGTCGCGGCGCGGGCGGCGAGGATGGCGCTCAGGGTGTCCTGATACGGGGCGGCGGCTTCGGGCGGGGCCAGGGCCAGGGCGCGGCGGGCCAGGGTTTCGGCCTCGGCCAGGCGCTCGGCGCGGGTCAGCAGCAACCAGGCGTGGTTGTTCAGGGGGCGCGGGTCGTCCGGCAGTTCGCGGGCGGCGCGGCGGTAGAGGCGTTCTGCCTCGTCCCAGCGCTGTTGGTGGAAGGCCACGTTGCCCAGGTAGAACCAGGCCTCGGGCAGGTCCGTGGCCTGCTCGTACTGGGCCCGGGCCAGGTCCAGTTCGCCCCCGGCCTCGTAGCTCACGCCCAGTTGCAGGTGCTCGGCCGGGCTCAGGGGGTCGTCGTGGATGGTAATGCGCGGGGTGGCGCAGCCCGCCAGCAGCAGGACGGCCAGCAGGGCCGCCAGGGCGGAGGCGCGGAGCGGGCGGGGGCAGCGGGGCGTGGTCATGGGGCGTCTCCGGGGCCGATGGTCAGCATCCAGCGCCCTGCGGACTCCCAGCGGGCGAGGAAGGTTTCCCAGGGGATGTGCGTGGCGCGCAGCGCGGCGGAATGGGCGATCACGGCGCGCGGCGTGTAGCCGACGATGGTCATGAAATGCAGGCGGCGCACGGCGCTGAAGCCGAGGTTGACCATCACGCCCACGGGGCGGCCCGCGTCGATGGCCGCCGTCAGCTCCCCGGGCCTGCCGGGGCCGAAGGTGCTGGCGTGGCCGCGCGTGCGCGGGTACAGGCCCATGTCCAGGGTCAGGGTGCCGCGCAGGTCCTCGCGGAACACGGCGGCGGCGACCTCCTCGGGCGTCACGGGGTCGCCCGCGTAGCCCAGCAGCGAGGCCAGCACGGACGGGCCGCAGTGGAAGTCGTCCTGCGGGAAGAAGGGCACGTCGTCCAGCAGGCGCGCGCCGAGGCCCGGCGGGGGGGCCGGGGCCGTCGCGGCGGCGCAGGCCGCCAGAAGCAGCAGGACCGTCAGCGCCGCCGCCCCCCGCGCGGCGCTCGCCGCGCGGGGGAGGATGCATCGCGGGGTCATCCGGCTAGGACACCGTGATGGTCTTGTCCGTGAGCTTCAAGATCACGATGACCAGCAGCACGATGAGCAGCACGCCGATGACGAAGCCGATGGCCCCGCCCGCGACGTCCACGTCCTGGATGTTCGAGGCCAGGGTGTGCAGTTCCTTGTCGGACAGGGCGGCCAGGCGCGTGTCGATCTCGGCGCGGGAGTAGCCGAAGTCCTCCAGGCGCTGGGTCACGACCTTGTTTTCCAGGGCCGTGCGCACGCTGCCGAGGTCGGCGCTGCGGTCCGCCGCCGTGTAGGCGTCCATGCTGGAGACGAAGCCCGCCTCCACGCGCGGCACGAAGCCGACGGTGAGCATCACGGCCACCATCAGGGTGGCGATGTTCCTAAGCCAGGTGCGCTCGATGTATCGCATGCAAAATCCTCCTGGTCTGGAATTATAACAGATTGCCGGGGGTGTGTCGCAAGGGGAAAGTGAAATCGGGAGTATCGCCCCGCCCGGGGCGGCGCGATGCGGGTTGCGGCCGGGGCCCGGAGCGGCGGTGGGGTTCGACCTCCCGGGAGTGGATTTGGCCCGCGAAGGCGTGTACAGTCGCCGTGGATGACATTTCGCGACCAAGGAGGCGAGTCATGAAACGGATGTTGCTCGGTCTCGCGATCCTGGCGGCCCTGGCCGCGCCCGCCCTGGCCCAGGACGGGCAGGCCACCTGTCAGGACGTGTACCAGATCTATCAGACCTGCTACGAGGGCGGTTCGGCCATGGACCTTTCGGGCTGCGGCTACCTGGTCCAGGCCCTGGGCCCCAAGCTGCTGGGCGAGGAGGGCATGTCCGGTTTTTCGGCGGCGCTCAGCGTCGGCATGTGCAAGCGCGGCTGCGAGGACGGGGCCCAGAAGAAGCGGGCCATGACCATGGCCGCCTTCCGCAAGGAGTTCTGCACCTCCGGCCTGAAGTGACCCCGGGCGCGAAAATCCCGTCGCGCCCCCTGGTTCCCTTCTTGACAAAACCCTGGGAATCAGTAGTTTCGGACCTCCCGGCACCGCCCGGGACATCCCGACGCGTGGGGCTGTAGCTCAGTTGGGAGAGCGCTTGAATGGCATTCAAGAGGCCGTCAGTTCGATTCTGTCCAGCTCCACCACGATTTTCAAAGGCCTGGAAGGGTTTCCTTCCAGGCCTTTTTCTGTGGCGCATTGAAAAAGAATATGCGAATGATATCATGTGGATGGTACATTGGTTGGCCTGGGGGCGACAAGGTCGTCCAGGTTGGTGTTTCTCCAGCCGGAGTACCAGGTCACATATCTACTGCCGGGAGGACGAGCGGTGACGTATTCAGGGTCATGCCTGTGCGGCAAAGTGGTTTTCGAGGTTGAAGGCGAGTTTGAGAATTTCTACCTGTGCCATTGCGAGCGCTGCAGGAAGGACACGGGCTCCGCGCACGCCGCCAACTTGTTTTCCTCCAGGGCCGAGCTGCGATGGGTGTCGGGGGAGGAGCATGTGCGGGTGTTCGATCTGAACGGCCACGTCAAGGGCTTTTGCAGCCTTTGCGGGTCCGCGCTTCCGAACATGCAAATGGATGGGGCCCTGCTCGTCGTTCCGGCGGGGAGTCTCGACTGTGACGTCCCGATCCGGCCCGACGGCCACATCTTCATGGCGAACAAGGCGAATTGGGATGCGCAGTTGGAGGACATCCCCACGTTCGACAGGCTTCCCCAGGAGCAGGAGTGAGGGGGGGCGCAAGGCGGGGGGATGGTCTCGGTGCCTGCGATGGCCAGGAAATGACCGGCCTTTGATGACCAGACGATAACGCGAATCTCCTCCCGCTCACCGGCGCCGCCGCCCGCAAGCGATCCGGCCCGTTGCGCTCCGGGCAGGGATTCTCCGGGTCCTTCGGCAGGGTCCGGCGTCCGCCCCCGGGGCACGTTCCCGCGCCTGTGCGACGACAGCCCGCGGTGGAGCGTGCGGCGGATTTCCCTGCGTGGATCGTCCGTGAGCCTGGGCGGGGCGATGAAAGGCCCGGCTGGGCCGGGCCTTTTATCTGGACCGAGCCCGCGGGCCGCCAGACGGGAGGTGGACGGAGGCTGCGGCCTGCGTCAGTCGCCCATCATTTCCAGGCACATCCGGCGCAGCTGGAAGTACCCCTCGTCGAAGCCCATGGCGCACAGCTCCTCGTACATGGCCGGGGCGATGCCCCGGGTGAGCATCAGCTGCAAGGCGATGAGCCCGTCGGGATCGTGTTCGCCGGTGTACAGCGGCGGCGGGTCGTCGGAGAGCCAGTAACTGTCGTCGATCAGGCCCTGGCGCTTGGACAGGTCGTAGAGGTCCGTGCCGGGC
>CAYUIN010000143.1:0-6360 GCA_964444695.1 uncultured Desulfocurvus sp. | reverse complement strand
AAACCAATCCCTTAGTGGTATATTGCCGTTCGCTTTTCCTAAAGGCAATTGTCGTCAGCCATCTATGTGGTGCAAGCCAGCCTGTCTTGTCGACTCCCAGCTGCTCAAAATGGATCATATTGAAGTCACCCAGTGCCTCGAGCATCGGTGCATAGATCTGCTCATACCCGCTTATTCTTTCCGTATTGTCCAAAACAAAAATGCCATTCTTTGCAAGCAGATCAGACTCAATACATTTTCCAAGGCTTTGTACCCTGTCTCTTCCGTCGATTGAGATAATATTGAATTTGCGGCCGGAAAGTGCGTCTATCTCTTTTGTGTATGGTATGTCGGACAGTATAGGTGTCAGGTTCGACACGTTGTTCATCTCAGCCAAGGACGTAATCTTGTCAAACCATTCCTTGTTGTGCTCGATACTTGTTACATGCGAAGAATGTGAAATAAAAAATAATGTGCCAGCCCCCATTCCAAACTCTAACACTTCAGGTTCTTTATTGTTTTCTTCAAAGAAACACAGCGCATAATTTTTTATAAAGTCGATGCTGTCATCGACAAACCAAGGGATCGAACGCATCAAAGAGGTTCTTCCATATAAATTAATTTTCGATATTATTAAGCTGCTGTTCATTGCTGCCTCCTGCAATAATTATCCAGTTATAAACTGCTGATATTTTGCATTAATCTTAGCAACAATTTAATCGGATCAATGAAGTTTGCACTGCAAACAGACGGCCAGACCAAAGCAATACAAGGAGGAAATACGAATCTACATCATATTTTCACTCTCATGTTACATGAACATTGCCAAGCCGATGATTGAATTTCAAGGAAAAAACATCTCTGCCTAATATTTTAAATCGTAATCTCGAAAAAGTACGATGCCGATGATGCCGACACAATGCTTTTTCCTCGGTCTACGTGGTCAGCACTCTCCTGCACCCACAGGAATTTTCATCCAGCCCTGCTCCTTGACACAACGTCAATCAGCCATACGGGATCTTCATTCATAAATTCAGATAATTATAAAATATGAACGTGCTCCAACGCCACAACCCTCCTCTCAGCCACTTTTCAAAAGGCCCGCAGGCACAGCCTGTGGGCCCTTTTCGGTTGATCGCCATCGGCCTTGTTCGGCAGCCCCCCCGTTCCGTTGTCGTCTCTTCCCATTCCCACGGGCCGGATCCCTGTCGCTCGCCGCCCGCTCCTGCGCCCCGGGAGGGGGCATTCCCGCTCTTGGTTTCCGTTGCCATTGCCTATTGATTACTATATTCAAAAAGACAGCTTGAACTATGCAATCTCAATGAAAATCAGCAATGCACATCCGAAAAATCCTCCCGGCACTTCTCGTGCTCCTCTGTCTCAGCGTTTCCGGGGCCTCCGCTTCCGATGAAACCATTCGCATCAGCACGTCCTACAAGACGCTGCTGTCCACGCCTGAGCAGACGGGCATGCTCGATCTGGTGCTCAAGGAGGCCTTCCGGCGCATCGGCAGGCACGCCGAAATCGTCTTCACGCCCAACGAACGGTCGCTGCTTTCCGCCAACAACGGGCAACTGGACGGCGAGATCAACCGCATCGCAGGCATGGAAAAGGAATTCCCCAACCTGGTCCAAGTCCCCGAGCCGAACATGACGATGCACTTCGTCGCCTTCGCCACGAGGGACATCCCCATCTCCGGCTGGGAAAGCCTGCGCCCCCTGCGCATCGGGATCGAAAAGGGCTGGAAGATACTGGAGCGCAATACCGAAGGATTCCCCCTCGTCACCACCGTCATGAACGCCAACCAGATCTTCGACATGCTGCTCGCCGACAGGATCGACGTCGCCCTGTACTCGGAATTGGGCGGATACGAATGGCTGCGCCAAATGCACTGCACCCACGTCCGGCGCCTTGACCCGCCCCTGGCAAGCAGGGACATGTTCCTGTAC
This sequence comes from uncultured Desulfocurvus sp., assembly GCA_964444695.1. Classification (GTDB taxonomy): domain Bacteria; phylum Desulfobacterota; class Desulfovibrionia; order Desulfovibrionales; family Desulfovibrionaceae; genus Desulfocurvus. The sequence goes on along the minus strand of CAYUIN010000143.1, from coordinate 4,432 downwards.
CTCAACAAGAAGCACCAGGACCTGGTCGAGCCGGTGGCCCAGGCCCTCAGGGACATGAAACAGGACGGGACATACGACCGGATCGTCCAATCGACGACGGCCTACCTGAATCACTAGCCATTGCCTTCCCGCGCCGGCCCACCGCGCGCCTCACGCGGACCTTCGAGGAGCCTGATGACTGATCCGGAAAAAACCGACGCCACACCGGACGCGGTGCGGGAGATCACGGAAATCGTGCGCCAGCTGGCCGCCCATTACGGGTTGTGGCTGGCCGAAAGCGTGCACCACCTGGGGCTCGACGTGGCGCTGGACGCCGAGCAGGAGGCCGGGGACCGCTTCTTCGCCATCCTCTCGGGAAAGCTGGAACGGGCGCTGGGGTGTCGGTTGGGCGAGGCGCTGGCCGCGGCGGAGCCCCAGGCGGCGGACAAGCTGGCCATGGCCCTGCGTTCCTCCTGGCTGGCGGCGGACGGGGTCTGGTTCCAGGCGGTGGAAACGCGACGGGGCATGGACGCGGCGAAGCGGGTCAACGACACCTGCTGGTCGCGCTTCGCGCCGCTGGAGGCCCGCCGGGCCAAGGCGCTGCTCGGGCTGCCCGAGCACGGCGGCATCGAGGCCCTGAAGGCGGCCTTGGGCGCGCGCATGTACGCCGCGCTGAACACCTGGGAATTCACGGAGCAGACCGAACGCTCCATCGTGTTCCGCATGAACCAGTGCCGGGTGCAGACCGCGCGCAAGCGCAAGGGCCTGGACGACTACCCCTGCAAGTCCGGCGGCACCACGGAATACACGACCTTCGCCCGCGAGATCGACCCCAGGCTGCGCTGCGAATGCGTCGGCTGCCCGCCGGACCCGCACCCCGAAGAATGGGTCTGCGCCTGGCGGTTCACCCTGTTGGACGAATAGCCCGCGCGGACGGGAGAAACGCGCCGCCGCACATCCTCCCCTTCTTCGCACGCACCGCACTCAAGGAGCGGGCAGCACGAGCTGCCCGCTCTTTTTCCGCACCACACGCAAAGCACATCCTCCGGACCCGTTTCATACTCCGGCCGTCGATCTCGGAAATCCCATTGTAGCACAGCGCTATTCATCAATTCGTGCAGCGCATTATTCGGCGACAATCTCCAAACAGCACCGCACAACACTGCCGTTTGACAAACAAATCGCCGCAATATATTCACATTTATTCTTGAAACACATCATCTTGGACCTCTCATGAGACGCATTTTCACCCTTGCCGCCCTTATTGCGCTTGCCCTGTGCCCTCCACACATCGCCCATGCCTACACAATGGTCGCCAACAGCCCGACGGGCATCTACGAACCAGCTACGAACAGTTGGCGCCTGAACTACTATGTATCATGTTCTCTGACCGACTTCAGGGAGCAGCAGGAGTGCAGTTTTTCCACAGGAGAAGCATTCTGGGTCACAAAGGATGAAGGCGACGTCGATGACCAGGTCAGGCTGTACGTCACGTTCTGGCCCGAGGTGTCCTGCTATCCCGGATATGGAATCGACTGGGGATTTGTAGGATTCTACTTTTTCAAACTCTACCAATACAGGGAACACGGCAGCGACATTGAAATCCTGAACTACACCGTTGACCCTGCGATCACCTCGGAAGAGCCCAGCTTCAACCCGCTCGGGCAACGCTACAGCTTGATGATCCGCGCTGGAGACATCTATTATTGGGACACCGTGGGTTACGTCGGCGGATACGGCGCGCCCGCACCGGAGTCGAACGGCATGTCCGCCGTCTCCCAGTTCACCCTCGCCCTGCAAAAGGAGGAAGGGCATTTCGAAGAAGAATACGAGGAACTTGAGATCGGGCTGCCGTACCAAATCGGCCCCGTGTACAATCTGCTGCTGCAATAGCGGGTACGCCTCGCCCCGCCCTCTTCCGCGAATCCCGCAGCGCCCCAGCCCGCCCGGCCGCACAGCCGCCCGCCTCGCACCCCGCGACGAGCCCCGCGCCCCTGCCCCCTGCGGACTACCGGCCCCCCTCGCCCACATTCCCGCCGTGCCGATCACCCTTTCTTCCTACTTGCGGTGACAAGAATCGCCTCATGTGGCATGATGCGCAAATCTCTATTCCCTCGCCGTGCGGGCGGCACGGGTGGCGCGTGCGGGCGGGGCAAACGACCGGGGTCTTCGGGGGTGTGGTGATGTTTCGGGGTTTGAGCATGAAATGGAAAGTTCTCGGGGTGGCCATCGCCGGACCGCTGGCCGTGGCGCTGATCATGGCCGCGCTCCAGGTCCGGGACATCGCGCGCAGCTCCACCACCGCGCTGGTGACCCAAAGCCGGGCCATCACCATCATGGCCGAGGCCATCCGCGACGAGATGTCGCGCAAGCTCGAAAGCGGCATCGTGCGGCCCTTCGAAGAGATTCCGCCGGACAAGATCCTGGAGGCCGTGCCCGTGGTCACGGCCATGCGCATCGCCGCGCAGAACGCCCAGGCCATGGGCTACCGCTTCAAGGCGCCCAAGATCAGCCCGCGCAACACGGCCAACCAGCCCGACGCCGTGGAACGCGAGGTCCTGGAATCCTTCCACACCGGCGCCCAGTCCGAACGGGTGATCATCGAGGCGGACCAGATCCGCTACCTGCGGCCCGTGCGGCTGACCGAGGAATGCCTGTACTGCCACGGCTTCCCCAAGGGCGAGAAGGACGTCACCGGCGGGATCAAGGAAGGCTGGAAGGCGGGCGAGGTCCACGGCGCGTTCGAAATCATCACCTCGCGCGCCGACGCCATGGCCCGCGTCCGCAGCGCGGCGCTGTCCGTGGGCCTGCTGACGGCGGGCATCCTGGCCCTGCTGGTGCTGGCGGCCACCTTCGTCCTGCGCCGGGGCATCATCCGGCCCGTGGCGCGCATCGAGGAGCTGGCCCGGACCATGGCCGACGGCGACTTCACGCACCGCCTGGACCTGGACGCCGGGGGCGAGATCGGCCACCTGGCGGACTCGCTGGACACCATGTCCGACCGCGTGGGCGGCGTGGTCTCCGAGGTCATGGACGGGGCCGGGGGCGTGGCGGCCTCCAGCGGCGAGCTCAACTCCACCGCCGAGTCCCTGTCCAAGGGCGCCGTGGCCCAGGCCGCGTCCATCGAGGAAATCTCGTCCAGCGTGGAAGAGATGGCCTCGGGCATCATGCAGAACTCCGAGAACGCCTCCCAGACCGAGCGCCTGGCCAGCAAGGCCGCCGTCAGCGCCAAGGAGAGCGGCGAATACGTGGACCGCACCGTGGAGGCCATGAAGCACATCGCCGAGAAGATCTCGATCATCGAGGAGATCGCCAGGCAGACCAACCTCTTGGCGCTCAACGCGGCCATCGAGGCCGCCCGCGCCGGGGACCACGGCAAGGGATTTTCCGTGGTCGCGGCGGAGGTCCGGCGGCTGGCCGAACACAGCGGCGCGGCCGCGGCCCAGATCAGCCAGATGTCCATGGACAGCGTGGGCGTGGCGGAAAAGACCGGCGCCCTGCTCCGCGAGCTGGTGCCGGACATCCTGCGCACGGCGGAGCTGGTGCAGGAGATCGCCGCGTCCAGCGCCGAGCAGAACGCGGGCGCGGACCAGATCAACCAGTCCATCCAGCAGCTGGACCGCGTGATCCAGCAGAACGCGGCGGCCTCGGAGGAGATGGCCGCCACCTCGCGCCAGCTCTCCTCACAGGCCGAGCTGCTGCTGGATACGGTGAGTTTCTTCAAGGTGGACGGCGCCCGGGCCCGGGCGCGCAGCCAGGCCCCGGCCGGGCAAAACCACGGCTGGGACGGCGAGGACGGCGACGGGCAGGACGGCGAAGTCGACGGCCTGGACCGCTTCTAGGCGGCCGGGCGGCCGGAGCCGCGAGGGCGGTCCCTACTTGCCCCGGCAGTACACGTCGCACAGCTCGTTGGCGCGCTTGGTGTACGGGTAGCAGCCGTCGGCCAGGTGGATGCGGCGCTGCTCGGCGTCCGCGCTGCGGCAGGCGGCCAGGCAGGACTCGCGGTCCAGGGAGGACAGCATGGCCTCGTCCAGATACCCCTCGCAGATGGCGTTGACGTCGCCGCAGGAGTCGCCGCCGCCGGAGTCGCTGTTCTGGGAGATGCCGGAACCGCCGGTGGAATAAGTGAAACACAGCCCCCGGGCCTGGCTCAGGGACATGCTGCGCGTGGCGCAGGCGCTGGTGGTCAACAAGACGAAGATGGACGCGAGGATCAGCGTGGTACGCATGATGCGGTCTCCCGGGGATCGCCCCTGTGGATTTTCGTGAATTCCCACGTTACGCCCACTGCCGCGCCCCTGCAAGCCCGACCTTGACAAGAGGCGCCCGGACGGGGCATATAGACCGCCCGCGAGGGAGACCGGGCGGCAGGAACGCCGCCAACCCCGCCAGGCCCGAAAGGGAGCAACGGTAACGGTTGTTTCTGGGTGTCCGGTTTCCCTGAAAGCGCCGA
>CAYUIN010000142.1:0-6363 GCA_964444695.1 uncultured Desulfocurvus sp. | reverse complement strand
GCGCATGAACCCGTCGCCCAGTTCCAGGACGTAGCTCTGGGACTCGGTGGCGTTGAAGTCGAAGGACACCAGCCGGGCGGCCGCGTCCTGCCGCCCGGCCAGGGCCACGAAGCGGGTGCCCGGCCGCTTGTACACGCTGCCGTGCGGCCTGGGGATGAAATTCTCCAGGCGGCGGCAGCCCGCGTAGTACTTTTCGTGGTCCGTGCGCCCGTCCAGGTGCGGGGACAGCTCCCCGGCGGTGAAGGCGTTGAGGATCGGCGTTGCGGAAACGCTCATGGGCTACCTCCTGGCCCGTTCGAAGAGGTCGGGCCTGTGGGCCTCGGGGCTGCCGCCGCCGCGCGCGTCGCGACCCTTGGCCGTGCGCAGGCGGTCGGCGTAGAGTTTTTCCAGGCGCTCCTTTTCGGCGCTGGAACCGGTGATCTTCTTGGCCAGCTTGGCGGCCACGCGCACGGCCAGGGCGGCCTTGAAGGTCGGGGGCATCTCCGCCGGGTTCTCCACCCGGCGGACGTAGCGCGCGCCCACGGCGTCCAGGTCGCAGAGCAGGCAGCCGCCCTCGATGCGGTACTCGGCCTCGGGGTCGGTCTCGATGACGTGCAGGCAGTCCGCCGGGAGGCGGAAGGCGCGGGCGAAGCCGAAGGCCGGGACCGCGTCCGTGCGGGCCAGGGCCGCGCGGCGGATGGCGAAGTTCCAGGGGTGCTCCTCCAGGAGCGCGTCGCGTTCGGCGGCGTACACGTCGCGCACCACGCGGGCGCGCTCCGTGTCCTGATCCGCCGAGGCGATGCGGTCCTCGCCCAGCTCCAGCAGGGCCGCGGACATGATCTCCACGCCCATGGCCTAGTCGTCCTCCTGGAACAGGCTGCGGAAGAAGGCCTCGCGGCTCTTCTGATCGGCGGCCTGGTCGCGGCGCGGGGCGCCGGGGCGGGCGGCGAGGTCCTGGGCGCGGGGGTCGGCGGGCCTGGCGGCGGCCTCGGCGGGCTCCAGGCGCTCGGGGGTCAGCTCGAAGGTCACCTCGGCGGGGCCGTCCTGTCCGGCCGGGTAGGCGTCGCGGGCGCGGGCCGTGCCGCACAGGGCGAAGGTCCGGCCCGGCTCGGGCATGGCGGTCAGGCCCAGGGCGGAAAGCTGCTCGGCGTTCAGGGCGATGACGATGCGCCCGGCGGCGTCGGTTTCGGGGATGGCGTTCATCGGGATTCCTCCTCGGTTTGCGGGGCGCGGCCCGTGCGGGCCCGCCCGTGTTCCAGCCGCAGGAGCGCGGCGATCATGTCCTTGGTCCTGCCCCAGGGGATGTCCCTCCCGGGGTGGCGCGTGCGCGCCAGGCGCCTGAGCTGCCAGCGCCGCAGCCCGGCCAGGGTCGTCCCGTCGGCCAGGGCGGGCGGGGCCTCCCGGCCCGTATCCTTCGGCATTGAACTTTCAGGGTCCGAATCATCAGCGTGTGGTTCGCAGGGCGCGAAGTGCTCCGGCCACCGTGCGGCGACCTCCGGGCCGACCCGTTCGCCCCGGGCGTACAGGCGGTCCAGCCAGCACTCGCGCAGGCACTGGTAGTGCATCGGCGGTGCTCCGTTTCCCGCCTCGCGGCGGGTGTCTTGGGGGAGCGGGGAGCCCGCCGGGGCTCCCCGCCGGTTCTGCGCTAGCGCGCCAGGTAGTGCGGATACACGGACACGGAACCCGTGGCGGCGGCGTCGCTGGTGGCGAGCACGGCCTTGGTCTCGGCCTTGGCGTCCGAGGGCGGCACGAAGCGGCCCAGGATGGTCCCGGCCTCGATGCTCACGGGGCCGGAGGCGGTCATGGCGCAGACGGTGCCCAGGGTTTCCCAGTCGCCCTCCGGGTCGCGCTGCATGAGCGTCACGGACAGGGTCTTGGTGTCGGCCAGGGCGATGTCCGCCACGGCCTCGGCCACCACTTCCTGCGAGCCCAGGGCGCCGGAGAAGTCCATGACCTCGCCGTTGCCGTCGGCGCTGGCGCCTTGCGGCAGGGCCTGGTCCTTGGCCAGGTACTCGCCGTGCACCTTGAGGATATGCTTGTACATCTGCGTGGTTCCTCCCTTAGGAAACGCTCACGTTCGCCTCGGCGGCGTCCATGAAGTTGTAGCTGGTGACGATGGGCACGCCGTTCCACTCGGCGATGCGCCGGTCCACGTTCTTCTCGCCCGGGGTCATCTGGAAGGCGGCGCCCTTGCCCACGTCGGCCAGGATGCTCATGACCTTGCGGTGGCAGAACAGGTAGGTGTTCGACCCGGCGCGGACCATGTCCAGCAGGTTGTCGATCTGCACGGCCGTGGGCTTGGACTGCGGGGTCACGTTGACCAGCGCGGCCACGGTCCTGGGGTTGGCGATCTGGATGCCGAAGTAGCCCTTGATGCGCACGCCGTAGCCCAGGATGCCGGACTCGTTCTCGTACAGGCCGCCGCCGTTGACGCTCTTCACGTCCAGGATGCCGCCCTGCTTGAAGGTGTTCTGGGAGAACAGGCCCGTGGTCTCGCCGGGCACGAAGCGCACGGCCACGATGCTGTAGCAGTTGTTGCCGCCGTCGCCCGCGTCCAGGAGCCGGCCGTTGTCCACGGCGAACTTGCGGAAGTTGTTGTAGACGATGGCCTTTTCGGCATCGACGCCCAGCTTGCGCAGGGCCTTGGGCAGCTTCTTGCCGAAGTAGGCGTCGCGCCCGCCGAAGGCCTTGGCCTTGTCCTCGGGCAGGAACATCTTGGCGCCCAGGATGGACAGGTCCACCTTCTTCAGGCGGGTGCCCACGTCGATGGTGTCCAGGGGCGCGTCCATGTCCACGAACCCGCCGCCGGAGACGTCGGCGATCTCGTCGTAGACGTTCCACAGGGTGTGGGACGCCTCCTCGAAGGGAATCACGTCCAGGACCGGAGTTTCCTCGGTCAGAGCGTCCACCTGGTCGGGCTGCTTGGTGGCGAAGCGGTTGCTCAGGTCCCTGAGCGTGCCTTGAATGGTCATGCGTTACTCTCCTCTGCCGCCGAAGACGACTTCGGCGAAGAACCGTTCGGGGGTCATGGCCCCGCCCCGGCCTCTCGGACCTCCGAGGCCGTGGACGTAGCCGTCCTCCATGTGCGCTTTCCCGATTTCATGGAACAGGCGGATCATGGTCTCGTCGTCGCCGTGGCGGTCCAGGATCTCCCGGACCCGCTCCGGCGCCAGGCCCACGCGCCCGGCCAGGTCCACGAAGCCGCGCCGGGCGGCCTCGACGTTGGCCTGGGCCTCGCGGCCCCACAGCGCGCCCAGGGCGCGCAGGGTGTCCTGCCGCTGCCGCTCGCGGGCGCGGGTCACGTCCCGCGCCGTGTCGGCCATCAGGGCCGAGTAGCGGTCGGACAGGGCCTGGGCCTGGCGCGGCGAGAGGCCCGTCTCGTGGGCCGCGCGCTTGAACCAGTCCGTGAGGGCCTCATCGGCCCGGGTGCCCTCGGGCACGGTCAGCTCGTAGCCGTCCGGGCCTTCGGGCACGCCGACCACCCGGCGCAGTTCGGCGTCGAACCGCGCCCGGTCCTCGTCCGTGGCCTCGCCGGACAGCGGGGTCAGGCCCACGGTCTTGCGTCCGATGAGGCTCTGGGCGCCGAGCAGCGCCCGGGCCATGTCCGTCACCGAGCCGTACTTGCGCAGGCCGGGATGCCCGCGCAGGGGGACGGCCTGGCCGCCGCTCTCGTAGAGCGCGTCCTCGGGAAAGGCGTCCTCAAGCCAGTGCTTGCCGCTGGAAGGTGTCTCTGCGCCGTATCCGCCGCCGGGGGCCGTCGAGGCTTCCTCAATCATGGTCCGTTTCTCCTTTGGGTTTGAAATGTGCGGGGTCGTCGAAGTATTCCAGGAGCTGGAACAGGGTCATCCGGCCGTAGCGGAACTCCACCTGCTCCGCGCCCTGCCAGGGGCCGGGCGCCGTTGCCGGGCGCATGAAGCAGTGCGTGCGCAGGAACTCGCGCAGCACCTGGCCCGAGGGAGACTCCAGCGCACCGTGCACGTGGTGGTGCAGCTCGCGCTCGCTCATGCCGGAGAGGTCCATCACAGGCCTCCTTCGGGCACGGCGGCGGGCGCCGGGGCGGCGATCTCCGGCGCCGGGGCCAGGGCGGCCCGGGCGCGCCGGGCCCGCAGGGCCGCCACCTCGTCCGCCGAGCGCATCCCGGTCTGCGGGAAACCGCGCTGCTGCATGATGCGCCGCACGTTCTCGTCGTGGAGGAAGAGGTCCAGGACCTCGGGCGCCACGGAGACGATGCCGCCGACCTCGGCGTAGGTGCGCAGGATCCCCTGGGTCTGGGCCTCGCGCTGGGCGAGCATCAGCGGGCTGACGTATTCCACGCGCACCTCGCGGCCCGCCACGGCGGGCGGGGCCGGGGGCAGCTCGCCCCGGCGGCCCATGAGCCTGAGCAGCCGGTCGAACAGGCGCTGGAAGTTCTCGCGCTGCTGGTTCACCAAGAGCGGCCCGAGCAGGAACATCCGCTCCGAGGCCAGCTCGGCCACCTCCTGGGCCGTGGGCGCGGCGCCGTTTTTGGCGCGCTGGCTCACGGCCAGGAACAGGTCCACGAAAAAGGCCTCGTTGATGTCCTGCTTGGTGGCCGTCAGCAGCTCCCAGGAGAAGCGCGGGTCGCCGCCCACACCCAGCGGGCCGAAGTCCGCCAGGGAGTTGCCCTCGGCGCGGCGGTAGTAGTTCATGGCCCGGGGCTCGAAGCTGAAGCGGCCCACGAAGCCGTCGTCCGGCACCAGGTACGGCGGGGCCACGGCCAGCTGCCCGGCCTCCAGGATCAGCCGCTTCATCTCGTTGATCATCTTGGCGTCGGCCAGGGCCTCGGTGCCGGGGCTGTAGCTGTAGGGCGTGCCGGGCAGGCGGTGGGCGCGGGTCACGATGTAGGGCATCTCCGCGTAGCCGCCCACGGACAAGACGTGCGCGCCCGAGGCCTCCATGTACACCGAGCGGTAGGCCAGGGCCCCGCGCGCGGGCTCGCCCGGGGCGTCCTCGGCCGGGGTCACGGCGTGCAGGAACTCGAACTCCCGGTCCGCCGCCTTCGTGTCGTCCAGGGCGCGGCGCATGGCGTCGGACAGGCGGCCCGCGCCCCATTTGCGCGCGGCCTGGCGGGCCGTGAGCCGGAAGCGGCGCAGGACCACGTCCACCTCGCCGAGCTGGTTCTCGTCGATGTAGATCTCGTGCAGCGGCAGGGAGCGGAAGCGGATGCCGCTGTCCGGCAGGGCCGGGTCCTCGTCCATGTACAGGCACTGCCAGCCGAACAGCCCGGCCTGGTGGTAGCCCAGGGCCTGCTGCGGGTAGTAGCCGCAGCGGGCCAGGGCCGCGTAGAAGCGGTCCTCCACGTCCTGGAGCCAGGCCCGGGACTCGGGGCGGTCCATGAGCGCCTTGTCGTCCAGGCCCAGGGTGAACCAGCGCTGGGCGGGGGACGAGGCCCCGGCCAGCATCCCGGCGGCGAAGATGTTCGCCGCGCGCCGGGCCGTGGAGTCCACCAGGTCCTCGCGGCGGCGGCGCGGGTGGCCGGGCGGCGAGGCGAAGCCCGCGTAGGCCGGGCCCATGTACTCGGCCACCTCCTCCCAGATGGAGTCGAAGGGCTGGCGGACCTTCTGCAGGGTCTCGAAGCGGGCGCGCACGTCGCGCGCGGCCTCGCGGGCGGCGTCCTTGTCCGCCACGGGCGCGGGCGCGCCGCCGTGTCCGGCCTTGTGTTGCGATGTCTGCGTCATGACCTCACCCCAGCGTCTTGCGTCCCACCTGGGCCGAACCCAGGACTCCGGTCACGTCCGTGGCCACGGTGGCCCCGGAGCGTTTCTTCAGGCGCTCGGCCTCGCGGCGCCGCGCCTCCTGGATGCGCTGCTGCTCCTGCGCCGTCGCGGCGTCCGTCTCCACGGGCAGCGGCGCGGGCGGGGGCGCGGCGGAGCTCTTGCTCCCGGTGATCGATGAACTTCCTCCCATGTCGGTCCTCCTTGCGGGTTAGATAGGAAATCACGGCGCCCACGGCCTCGCCGCCCGCCATGGGCGCGGCGTGGGGCACCTCGCCCAGCACCGTGAAGCCGATGTCGCGGATGAAGCGCAGCGCCGCGCGGTTCACGGCGGGGGTCGCGCCCACCAGCACGTCGATCAGCGGGCGCCCGTCCGAGCCGCCCACGCCGAGCAGCCAGTCCGTGACGTAGAAGCCGATGACCCGGGCCGCGCTGCCGAAGAACGGGCGCAGCACCGCGAAGTGGATGCGCGCCGAGCGCGCGGCCCGGCCGTCCAGCCAGAACAGGGCCGCCGGATCGCCCCCGGCGTACACGGCGTAGAAGGCCCGGCCCGGGGCCCCGGCAAAGGCGATGAAGCCCGCCTCGTCGGTCACGGAGCCGTCGTGGAACACGTGCCCGGCCAGGCCGTCGTCCACCAGGCGCAGCCACAGGG
>CAYUIN010000141.1:0-6376 GCA_964444695.1 uncultured Desulfocurvus sp. | reverse complement strand
CCGAGGTCTTCCGGGACCTGCCCGTGCCCGGGGTGCTGCTGGGCGGCGACCACGGCAGGATCGCCGCCTGGCGCCGCGAGCGCTCCCTGGAAACGACCCTGGCCATGCGCCCGGAGCTGCTGGCCGAGGCCCCGCTGGACGAGGCCGACATGCGCGCGCTCAGGCGCCTGCGCGCGGGCGGCGCGGGGCCGCACCTGGGGCGCAACCTGTATCTGGCGCTGCTGCACGCCCCGGTGCTCAATAAATTTGGCCAGACCACGGCTGTGTCTTTGACAAATCTCGACGTTCACGATATAGCCCGCGTTTCCCGTACCTGTGGACTCGGCGGATACTACGTCGCCACACCGCTCGCGGACCAACGCCGACTCCTGGACACCCTGGTGGCGCATTGGCTCCAGGGCCCGGGCGGGACGGCGAATCCGGACCGGGGCGAGGCCCTGGGCCTGGTCCGCCCGGCTCACGACCTCGCGGAGATCGTGGCCGACGTGACCCGCCGCTGCGGCGAGGCCCCGAGGGTGGTGGCCACCACCGCGCGCGGGGCGGGCGGCATGTCCCCGGAGGACGTGCGCGCCTGGCTGCGGGGCGGGCCCGTGGTCCTGGTGCTGGGCACCGGGCACGGCCTGGCGCCGGAGGTCCTGGACGGGGCCGACGGCGTGCTGCGCCCCCTGCACGGGCTTAGGACGTACAACCACCTCTCGGTGCGCTCGGCTGCCGCGATGCTCGTGGACAGGGTGCTCGGGGACGCATTTTAACGACAACGGCGAGAAATCTTCCGCTCAAGGAGTTTTGATATGGACATCATCAAGAAGATCGAACAGGAACAGCTGCGCATCGACATCCCCACCTTCCGTGCCGGTGACACCGTCAAGGTCCACCAGCGCATCATCGAGGGCGGCAAGGAGCGCATCCAGGTGTTCCAGGGCGTGGTCCTGCGCACCCATCGCGGCACCACCAACGCCACCTTCACCGTGCGCAAGGTCTCCGACGGCGTGGGCGTGGAGCGCATCTACCCCATGCACAGCCCGTACATCGAGCGCGTGGAAGTGGTCAGCGAGGGCAAGGTCCGTCGCAGCCGCCTGTACTACCTGCGCGGCCTGCGCGGCAAGGCTGCCCGCATCAAGACCCGCAACCAGTGGGACTAGGTCCCGCCTCGGGACACGCGGGCCCCAGCCCGCGTCCCTGATCGCGGCGGGAGGCGATCTCTATGCCGCTCCTAAGTTGTCTGCAAACGGCCGGGGAATCCTTTCCCCGGCCTTTTGCCGGTATTGACGAGGCCGGTCGGGGCTGCCTGGCGGGCCCCGTCGTCGCCGCCGCCGTCATCCTGCCCGCCGCCTGCGAGCTGCCCGGTCTCGCGGATTCCAAGAAGCTCACACAGCGCCGCCGCCTGGCCCTGGAGCCGCTCATCAAGGAGCGGGCCACGGCCTGGGGCCTGGGCGTGATCTGGCCCTGGACCATCGACGAGATCGACATCCTGCGCGCCACCTTCGCGGCCATGACCCGCGCCGTGGCCGCGCTGGGCCCGCGCCCCGCGTTCCTGGCCGTGGACGGCGACAAGACCGTGCCCGGGCTTGCGACGCCCCAGCGGGCCATCGTCGGCGGAGACGCCACCGTGCCGGAGATCAGCGCCGCCTCGGTGCTGGCCAAGACCTTCCGCGACCGGCTGATGGTCTCCCTGGCGCGGCGCTATCCGGGCTACGCCTTCGAGGTCCACAAGGGCTACGGCACCAAGGTCCACATGGAGGCGGTGCGCCGCCTGGGCCCGTGCAGGATGCACCGCATGACCTTTCGCGGCGTGCGCCCCGAGCCGGGCCCCCGGGAGACGGACCTGTGCCTGCCCGGCATCTGAGCCTGGGCCGCAGGGGCGAGGAGGCAGCCGCCGCGCACCTCGCCGCGCGCGGCTACAAGATCCTGGACCGCAACTGGCGCGCGCGCGGCGGCGAGCTGGACATCGTCTGCCGCAAGGGCCGCACCGTGGTCTTCGCCGAGGTCAAGACGCGCACCGAGGGCCAGCTGGCCGCGCCCCACGACGCCCTGACCCCGGCCAAGCGCCGCAACCTGGCGCGCGCCGCCGGGCAGTGGCTCACGGAGCACGAGGCCTGGGACCGGCCCTGCCGCTTCGACCTCGTGGCCGTGGTGGTGGACTCCGGCGGGCAGGCCCGGGTGGAGCACGTCGAAAACGCCTTCGAGCTGTCCCCGGGCGGGGGCGGCGAGGGCGGCTGGCAGCCCTGGTAGCATTGCAAAGGGGGGGGGAGCATGTCCGAACAACCCAGCGGCCCGAGGGCCGACTCCGGGGCGGGAGCGAGCCTGCGGCCCGCGCTGTACGTGGTGGCCACGCCCCTGGGCAACCTGGGCGACCTGTCGCCGCGCGCCGCCGAGGTCCTGGCCGGGGCGGACGTGGTCCTGGCCGAGGACACGCGCCGCGCGGGCATCCTCTTCAAGTCCCTGGGCATCCCGGCCCACGGCTTCGTCAGCTTCCACGAGCACAACGAGGACGGCCGCCTGGCCCAGGTGCTGGACGCCCTGCGCGCCGGGCGCAGCGTGGCCCTGGTCTCCGACGCGGGCACGCCGCTTTTGTCCGACCCCGGGTTCACCCTGGTGCGCGCCTGCCGCGAGGCCGGGCTGCCCGTGGTGCCCGTGCCCGGCCCCAGCGCCCCGCTCACGGCGCTCATGGCCTGCGGCCTGCCGCCGCAACCCTTCACTTTCCTGGGCTTTCTGCCGCGCAAGGACGGCGAGCGCCGCCGCCTGCTGGAGCGCCACGCCGGGCCGGGCGCGACCCTGGTCTTCTTCGAGCGCAAGAGCAGGCTCATGGACAGCCTGCGCGCGGCGGCCGAGGTCCTGGGCCCGCGCGAGGTTTGCATCGCCCGCGAATTGACCAAGGTCCATGAGGAATTTATAGTCGGGCGCTTGGGCTCGATCGGCGAGGCGGACGTGCCGCTGCTGGGCGAGTTCACGGTGGTCGTCGGACCGCCCTCGGGCGAGGCCGCCACCCTGGACGAGGACGCCCTGCGCGGGATCCTGCGCGAGGAGCGCCGCGCCGGGGGCAAGCCCCGCGACGTGGCCCGCCGCGCCGCCGCCCGCGCCCCGGGCTGGACCACCGGCGCGGCCTACGAACTGTTGCGGAACCTGGACGACTGACCCGGACCACCACGCGGAGCACCATTGGCACGCCCGTTCCAGAAAATAGGTTCGCCCTCGGGGCAGGTACCGCCCCCGGCGCAGTTCCCCAGCGCCCGGGTGCTGCTGCGCTGCCTGCTGCGGACCTGGCTCGTGGGCGCTGGGTTCAACACGCGCGGCATGCAGAACGTCGGCCTGGCCTACGCCATGGACCCCGGCCTGCGGGAGCTGTACCCGGACCCCGAGGCCCTGCGCCTGGCCCGCAAGCGCTACGCCGTGCACTACAACACGCACCAGTTCTGGACCCCGCTTCTGGTGGGCATCTTCCTGGGCATGGAACGCAAGATCGCCAAGGGCCTGTTCCCCGTGGAGATGCTGGAGAACGTCCGCTCCACCACGGTCTACACCCTCTCGGCCATCGGCGACTCGTTCTTCGGCGGCAGCGTGCTGGTCCTGTGGTCGCTGACCACGGCCTGCCTGTTCGTGGCCGGACACGGCTCCCTGGCCGTGGTCCTGGGCGTCGCGCTGTTCGAGGCGCTGGTCCTGTTCAAGGCCCTGACCTTCTGGTTCGGCTTCCGCGAGGGGCTCAATTTTCTGCATCGCCTGAGCCGCTGGAACCTCATCAACTGGGGACGGCGGTTCAAGTTGCTGAACGCCGCGCTGGTGGTCCTGTTCTGGGCCCTGGCCTGGCCCGGCGACATCATCTGGTACACCTGGCTCCCGACCACCCTCGGTTTCGGGGCCCTGGCAATGACGATCAACGCCACCGGGGCCTCGCGGGAGATCCTGGCGGCGCTTCTGGTGGCCGTTTATCTCGGCCTGCCGTGGATCGGGCGGTTGTGGTCCTGGCTGTTCTGAGCCGGACGACTTGCCCCCGGTGCCCCCGGCGGGATATGCAAGGAGAGATATCGTGATGGAACAGGGAAACGTCCCTGAACAGGTCAGCGCCTCGGTCTGCGTGGCCAACGAGCTGGGCATCCACGCCCGGCCCGCCGCCCGCCTGGCCAAGGAGGCGCAGCGCTTCGCGTGCGACATCGCCCTCGTCGTCGGCGGGCAGGAAGTGGATGCCAAGAGCATCCTCGACATCCTGACCCTGGCCGCCGCCCCGGGCTGCAACATGGTCGTGCGGGCCACGGGCGAGGGCGCCCAGGCCGCCGTGGACGCGCTGGTCGCACTCTTCGACAGCCGCCTGGGAGAGGAAAAGTAGTGGCAACCAAGGTCCTGACCGGCATCCCGGTCTCTTCGGGCATCGCCATCGGCAAGGCGTTCTTCATGAACCGCCGGCTCTATGGCAGCATCCCGCGCCAGTCCATCGCCGCGCACCTGGTCGAGGGCGAGAAGTCGCGCCTCAAGCAGGCCCTGGACCAGGCCGCCGAGGAGCTGGAGACCATCCGCGAGCAGGTGCCCGTGGAGCTGCGGGACCACGCCCTGCTCATCGACTCCCACGTGACCATCATGCGCGACCCCAAGCTCCTGGAATCGTCGTGCATCTACATCGAGCGGATGCGCATCAACGCCGAGTGGGCCCTGCTCAAGGCCGTCAAGGACGTCGAGACCCGCTTCGCCGCCATCGAGGACGAATACATCCGCCAGCGCGTGCAGGACGTGCGCCTGGTGGCCGACCGCGTGCAGTCCAAGCTCATGGGCCTGGCCCGCGAGATGAAGGACATCGAGGGCCGCATCATCCTCATGGCCCACGACCTCGCCCCCTCGGACACCGTGGGCCTGGAAGTGGACAAGATCATGGCCTTCACCACCGCCGAGGGCGGCAAGACCTCGCACACCGGCATCCTGGCCCGCTCGCTGCAAATCCCGTCCCTGGTCGGCGTGCAGGAACTCGAAGACGAGGTCGAGGACGGCCAGTTCGTGATCATCGACGCCATCAAGGGCCGCATCCTGGTGGAGCCCGGCGAGGACGAGCTGCTGGAATACACCGCCCTGCAGAACCAGTTCGAGCAGTACCAGAAGGTCATCGTCCGCAACTGCCACCTGCCCGCCGAGACCATCGACGGCTACCGCGTGCAGGTCATGGCCAACATCGAACTGTTCGAGGAGGTCGCCGCCGTCCTGGACCACGGCGGCGAGGGCATCGGCCTGTACCGCACCGAGTACAACTACATGAACCGCCGCGTCCTGCCCACCGAGGAGGAGCTGTTCGAGGAATACCGCGACCTGGCGGGCATCATGTCCCCGGCCAAGGTCGTCTTCCGCACCCTGGACCTGGGCTCGGACAAGTTCGTCTCCGAGTTCGGCTCCCTGGAAGAGCGCAACCCCGCCCTGGGCCTGCGCTCCATCCGCTTCTGCCTGCAGCACAAGGACCTCTTCAAGGCCCAGATCCGGGCCATCCTGCGCGCCAGCTGCGAGCCCAACGTGGCCATGATGTATCCCATGATCTCCGGGCTGCGCGAGCTGCGCGAGGCCAACAAGGTCCTGAACCTGGCCAAGCACGAGCTGCGCACCGAGGGCCTGCCCTTCAACGAGGAGATCCCCGTGGGCATCATGGTCGAGCTGCCCTCCGCCGTGATGACCGCCGAGCTGCTGGCCAAGGAGACCGACTTCTTCTCCATCGGCACCAACGACCTCATCCAGTATTCCCTGGGCATCGACCGCACCAACAAGAACGTGTCCTACCTCTACCAGCCGCTGCACCCGGCCATCCTGCGCTCCATCAAGCACGTGGTGGACGCCGCGCACCAGAACGGCATCGAGGTCAGCCTCTGCGGCGAGGTCGCCGCCGACCCGTTCTGCGTGCCCATCCTGCTGGGCATGCAGATCGACTCCCTGTCCATGAACCCCCAGGCCATCCCCGGCATCAAGCGCATCATCCGCCAGACCACCATGGCCGAATGCAAGGACCTGCTGCGCCGCGTGCTGGACTGCCGCACCGTGAACAAGATCAACAAGCTCGTCATGGACAGCATCTTCCAGCGCTTCCCCGAGGAACTGACCTTCTATTCCTCGCTCATCGAATCCGAGGACCTCATCTAGACCATGACCCAAAAGCCCAAGACAGGCGAAAAACTCATCGCCACCAACAAGAACGCCCGCCGCCTCTACGACCTGCTCGATTTCTACGAGGCGGGCATCTCCCTCATGGGCTCGGAGGTCAAAAGCCTGCGCGCCGGGCACGTCAGCTTCAAGGACGGCTTCGTGCGCCTGCGCGGCGGCGAGGCCTTCCTCGTCGGGGTGCACATCGCCCCGTACGAAAACGCCGTGCACACCGGGCACGAACCCGAACGCGAACGCCGCCTTTTGCTGCACG
>CAYUIN010000140.1:0-6383 GCA_964444695.1 uncultured Desulfocurvus sp. | reverse complement strand
TACGGCTTCATCTTCTACACCCTGGCCATGGGCATGCTGCTCGGCTCGCTGTTCGGCATCCAGGTCGGCGCGCTGACCACCAAGCTCGTCAAGGGCATCTACATCCGCGGCTTCTACGCCACGGCCATCCTGGCCGGATTCGTGAACCGCCTCTTCGCCCTGCCGGGCAAGCTGGTGGAGATGAAGTACATCTCCCTGACCAAGGAGACCACGAGCCTGCTGGCCTCTCTCGGCAACTGGAGCTTCTTCGTGGTGGTGGGCATTTTCGGCGTCTGGGTCATCGGCACCTTCGTGACCAAGATCGGCCAGCTGAGGGAGGACTAACCATGTTGATCAAGGACAAGAAGCACTTTTCGTGGGGGGCGCTGCTGGCCGTGGGCTTCGCGGCGGTCTTCGCCTACATGTTCACGCCCAGCTTCGGCGACGGGCTGAACGCCTTCCAGGCCTCGGACAAGATGTTCAACTCCATCTCCAAGGGCTCCACCAACTACTTCCCCGGGCTGGTGGAGGATGCGGCAAAGCGCGAAGGGACCATGGTCGAGCTGACCGTGCTGGAGGACCATGCGGACCTGGCCTCCAAGGCCGAGCGCCTGCTGACGGCCAACGGCATCCAGGCCGGGCTGGACGCCGACGGGCTGCGCATCTCCGGCAGCTTCGGGGCCATCATCGGCGCCGCCCTGCGCGACAGCCGCGAGATGTTCGACAACGAGGGCGCGGTGGTTTCCGGGCGCTACCAGATGCCCGAGCGCGAGGCGCTGTACGTGTGGTGGAAGCTCTTCCAGAGCATGGACACCGCGCTCAAGGCCGAGAAGCGATTCAAGGACGCCAAGTTCCTGGCCACCGTCGTGGCCAAGGGCGTGGAGGTCGGCTACAACTACTACGGCGTCGTGCCCGAGAGTGCCGGGTCCAAGGCCGGTGCGCTGATCTTCTCCCTGGTCTTCTACGTGGTCTACACCATGTGGTGGGGCTATGCGATCTTCTTCCTCTTCGAGGGCTTCGGCCTGGTGATGAAGGCCGGCTCCAAGAAGGAAGTGTAACCATAAAGGGACGACCGGCGGGCCGGGCACGCACCCCGGCCCGCCGGACCCGTTCCCGAGGGGGACGGCTCCCGGCATGAGACGACTCTTCGACCGCCTGCTGGGCCGCACCAAGGCCGCCGCCGAGGACCAGGACGCCCTGCGCGCCGAGTTCCGGCACCGCTACCATCATTTCCGCAGGCTCCTGGAAAGCGACCTGGCGGCGCACGAATGCCTGGTGTCCATCGAGGACGCCCTGCACGGCGGGCGCGTCTTCGGGATGCGCTTCGTGCGTTCCGTGGCCACCCGCGCCGCCACGGCCACCTACCAGGTGGTCCGCCACCTGTGCGCCATCGCCCCGGACCGCTACGAGGCGCTGTACGAGCGCTTCGCGGCCATCCAGGCGGAGATGCTGCCGCACATCGAACCCCGCTACGAACCCGGCGGCGGCCCGCTGACCGTGGACCTGGCGGGCCTGGACCGGGGCGCTGTGCCCCAGGCCGGGGCCAAGATGGCCCACCTGGGCGAGGCGGCCTCGGCCCTGGGCCTGACCGTGCCCGAGGGCTTCGTGGTCACGGCCGAGGCTTACCGCGCCTTCATGGCCGAGGACGGCCTGCGGGACGAAATCCTGCGCCGCATCCAGGCCGCCGGGCTGGACGAGCCCGGCAGCAGCGAGGAGGCCCTGTTGCAGCTCTCGTCCTCGTTGCAGCAATTGGTCATCGACGCCCCGCTGCCCGAGACCCTGGCCCGGGAGATCATGGGCCGCCTGGAACGCATGGACCGGGGCGGGGCCCCGCTGCGCGTGGCGCTGCGCTCCAGCGGGCTGGAGGAGGACGCCGCCGGGACGGCCTTTGCCGGGCAGTACGAGTCCGTGCTCAACCTGAGCCCGGAGGAGGCGCTGCTGGGCTACAAGACCGTGGTCGCCTCCAAGTACCGCCGCCAGGCCATGAGCTACCGCCTGGCGCGCGGCATCCGCGAGGAGGACGTGGCCATGTGCGTCGGCGTGATGCGCATGGTGGACGCCGAGGCCGGGGGCGTGGCCTATTCCGCCGGGCCCCTGGACGCCGCGGACCGCGACGTGCGGGTCTATTCCGTGTGGGGCCTGCCCAAGGCCGTGGTGGACGGCGCCGGGCAGGCGGACCTGTACCGCTTCTCGCGCGGGGAGCCGCCGCGCCTCGTGTCGCGGGACATCGCCTCCAAGGACACGCGCTTCGAGTGCCGTCCGGACGAGGGCACCTGCGCCGTGCGCGCCGAGGACCAGCGCCGCGAGCAGCCCTCGCTGTCCGACGAGCGGGCCCTGGACGTGGCCCGCCTGGCCCTGGCCCTGGAGCGCCGCTTCGGCGCCCCGCAGGACGTGGAATGGGCCCTGGACCGCCGGGGCCGCGTGATCCTGTTGCAGACCCGGACCCTGGTCCGCCCGTCGGGCGGCTACCGGGGCGGGCTGCGGCCCGGGGAGGTGCCGCCCGGCGGCGCGCTGCTGGCCGGCGGCGACACGGCCTCGCCCGGGGCGGCCTGCGGCCCCGTGTTCCCGGCCCGCTCCCAGGCGGACCTGCTGCTGTTCCCCGAAGGCGCGGTGCTGGCGGTGCGCCAGGCGTTGCCGTCCTGGGCGCCGCTTCTGGCCCGCGCGGCGGGCGTGGTTTCGGAGATGGGCGGCCCGGCCGGGCACCTGGCCAACGTGGCCCGGGAGTTCGGCGTGCCCGCCCTGTTCGGTGTGCCCGGCGCGCTGGACGCCCTCAAGCCCGGCGCCCTGGTGACGCTGGACGCCGACGGCCGCGCCGTCTACCCCGGGCGGGTGGCCGCGTTGATGGACCGCGAGCCCGTGTCCTGCCCGGTGCGGCGCGGGCCGGTGCACGCCTCCCTGGCCGGGGCCGCGCGGCACATCCTGCCCCTGCACCTGCTGGACCCCGAGTCCCCGTCCTTCCGGCCTTCGGAGTGCCGCAGCCTGCACGACATCGTGCGCTTCTGCCACGAGAAGTCCGTGCGCGAGATGTTCTCCTTCGGCCAGGACCGGCGCTTCCCCCAGGCCGCCGCGCGCCAGTTGTACCACGGCCAGCCCAAGCAGTTCTGGATCGTGAACCTGGACGACGGCTTCGCGGGGGAGGTGGGCGACCGTTTCGTGCAGCTCCAGGACATCGTCTCCCGGCCCATGCTGGCCCTGTGGGCGGGCATGAACGCCGTGCCCTGGGGCGGGCCGCCGCCGGTCAACGCCCGGGGCCTGCTCGCGGTGATGTTCGAGGCCACGGCCAACCCGTCCCTGGACCCGTCCATGGCCTCGCACTACACCCAGCGCAATTTCTTCATGATCTCAAAGAATTTCGCGAGCCTGCAATCCCGCTTCGGGTTCCACTTCTGCGGCGTGGAGACGCTGGTGGGCGAGCGCGTGGCGGAGAACTACGCCCTGTTCAACTTCCAGGGCGGGGCCGCGGACCACAGACGGCGCGTGCTGCGCACCCGGCTCATCGCGGACCTGCTTCAGGAGCGGGATTTTCGCGTGCGCCTGCACGGCGATGCCCTCACGGCCCGGGCCGAGGGGTTCGACGAGGCGGGGATGCTGCTCCGGCTGCGGGCCCTGGGGCACCTGATCACCCACACCCGGCAGCTGGACATGGTCATGGGCGACCCGGCCGAGGCCGAGCGCCGGGGCGCCTCGCTGCGCGCGGGGCTGGACGATTACTTCCAACGGGGGGAGGCCGCCGCCAAGGGCGCATGAGCGCCATCGCCCGAGGCGGCGGCCCCATCTTCGCCCGCTGCGCGCGGCTGCACGGGCGGCAGGCGCAGGACCACGGTGGTCCCCCGGCCCTCGCGGCTGAGGAGGCGGACGTCCCCGCCCGCGCCCTCGACGATCTTGCGGATCATCGCCAGGCCCAGGCCGTAGCCCTCGTGCTTGCGGCTGTGGAAGGGAGAGAAGACGTGTTCCAGTTCCTCGGGAGTCATGCCCCGGCCGGTGTCGCTGACCTGGATGGCCACCATGTCGCCGTCCAGCAGCACGCGGGCGGTGATGGTCCCGCCGCCGGGCATGGCCTCCATGGAGTTCTTGAGCAGGTTGACCATGCACTGCTTGAGCCTGTCCGGGGCGCAGGCCGCCAGGGGCAGGTCCGGGTCGGCCTCCAGCCGGAACTCGAAGCCCTGGCTGGCGTAGCCGATGCGCATCAGTTCCAGGGCCTCGGCCGTGGTGCGCGCCGCGTCGGCCTCGCCGCCGTGGTCGTCGCCGGGGCGGGCGAAGTCCAGCACGGCGGTGAGCATGGCCTCCAGCCTGCGCGTCTCGTCCAGGACGATGGCGATCTTCTCGCGGTCCGAGGGCCCGAGGTTGGGCGAGCGGGACAGGGCGTTGATGAATCCGCCGATGGCGCACAGGGGGTTTCTGATCTCATGGGCCAGGTACATGGACATCTCGCCGACCACGGCCATCTTCTCGGCCTTGCCCCTGTCGCGCTCGCGCAGGGTGCGCTCGGTGATGTCGCGGCGCATGACCAGCACCCGGGACGATCCGTTGCCCGCGCCGGGAGCGGCGTGGACCACGGGGTAGGCGTAGACCCGGAAGTAGCGCAGCTCGCCGTCCGGGGTGATGCGGGTCATCAGGGCCTCGGCCTTGCGCCCTGTGCGCAGCACGGCGGCGAAGGGGCAGTCCGGCGCGGGAGCCTCGCAGAACGGGACCCCGGGCTCCAGGGTCTGCACCTGCCAGCAGGGCAGGCCCGTGAGATGCTCCTTGGGCCGCCCCGTGCGCTGGCAGACGTGGTCGTTCATGTCCAGCACGCGGGAGCGCGCGTCCAGGAGCATGATGTCCTCGCGGATCTCGGCGGCCACGGCGTCCAGCATGGCCCGGGAGCGGTCCAGGCGGGACAGGGTGTGCGCCCCGGCGCGGGACATGTTGTGCAGCGCGCACAGGAACACGGCGGATTGGCGGTCGATGAGCGAGACCTGCGGCGGCAGGGCCGTGCGCAGGCCGGGCAGCTCGGCGCGCTCCTCGCGCAGGTCCACCACCAGGGTGATGTCCGGGTGGACGGCGAGCAGCTCCTGCCAGGTGGCGTGGTGCATTATGCCGCGCTGGTCCAGGCCCCGGAGCAGGGCCTCGCCCGGGCGGCAGGCCACTCCGGCCAGGCGCATGGGCGGCAGGAATTCCTCCAGGGCGGTCTCGGCGATGAGCGAGGTGATGGCGGCGAACCCGGCCCCGGTGCCGATGATGCCGACCACGCACTGGCGCAGCCCGTCTTCCCAGAGGCAGGTGGCGTTTTCGGGGCGCTCGGCGTGCATGGTCCGTCCTCCCGGTGGGGCTCAGCGTTCCAGGGCCACGAAGTGGCCGGGTCCGATGTCCGCGTCCAGGGGCACCACGGCCTGGCCCGTCTCCACGGACACGGACTCCGCCACCAGGTGCCCCACGGGCCGGTACTCGCGGTTGAGGATCAGCAGCCTGTCGCCGTCGCGCACGCCGCTCTCGCTGCCCAGGCCGAAGACCACCTCCCAGCCCTGCTTGCGTTTCGCCAGCTTGTAGATGGGCCCGATGCCGGACCTGCGCAGCAGTTCCAGGTCGCGTCCGGCCATGCGGAAGACCGCCATCCCGAAGGCCAGGGCCAGGGGGATGCAGCCCAGCACGATCCACCAGGGCTGCACGCCGAACTGGCGCTCCAGCAGCGAGGGCAGGTCCGCGCGCAGGGCGGCGGGGCTGGGGTAGACGCGGACCACGTAGGCCGGGGCCTCGTCCAGGGGCTGTCCGCCGAAGACCACGCGCATCGGGAAGGTCCCGGGCCGGGCGCCGGGCTCGGCCGTGATCTGCGCGCGCCACAGGCGGCCCTTGAGCTCCAGGAAGCGCACGGAGATGTCCGGCGCGTCCAGCACGGCCGCCACGTGGCGGGCCAGCAGGTCGCGGCCTCCGGCGCTGACCTCGGCGTGCAGGCGCACGCCCTCGCGGTCCGAGGGGATGACCAGGTCGCCGCTGGCCAGGGCGGTGTGCCCGGAGGCCACGCGGAACAGGGTCTTGTCCTGCCTGAGCGCCTGCCAGCAGCCGTCGGCCACGGCAAGCAGCATCAGCACGCAGGTCGCGATGGCCAGGTTCTGGTACAGCGAGCGCATGG
This sequence comes from uncultured Desulfocurvus sp., assembly GCA_964444695.1. GTDB lineage: Bacteria > Desulfobacterota > Desulfovibrionia > Desulfovibrionales > Desulfovibrionaceae > Desulfocurvus. The sequence continues at coordinate 298 of CAYUIN010000140.1, read as the reverse complement.
GCACCTCGCGCGGGCTCAGGCCCGGGCCGGTTCGTCTTCGGCGCGCAGGCGGCGCATGATCAGGCGGGCGCCGACCACCGTGGCCAGCATCAGCGGCACATACGTCTTCAGGAATTGGGCGGCCATGAGCTCCGGGGTCCTGGATGCCAGGAACATGCAACCGGCCAGCTCCGCCAGCAGCAGGACGTCCATGACGACGACCACGAGCCTCTGGCGGGCGTTCAGGCGGTGCTTGACGGTGCGCGGCTTCATGACGGCTCCTGTGAGATTTTGGGGGTCCGCGCCCCGCACGGCGGGG
>CAYUIN010000139.1:0-6395 GCA_964444695.1 uncultured Desulfocurvus sp. | reverse complement strand
GTCTGGGGCAGCGCCCCAGCCGCCGGAGGCATTCCGTCCGCGCCCATGACCTCCCCCCCGGCCCGTCCCTGTGGGGCGCCGCGGGCTGGGCCTGGTCAGATGGTGGGGCGGGGGCAGCTGGAGCGGTCGGGGACGAAGAAGTCCATGACCGGGGGTTCGGTGAATTCCTGTTCGACGGTCTGCAGGAGGAATTCGGCCGGGTTGTTGAGCAGGGAGGCGTTCTGGACGGCGACGGTGCGGCAGAAGAGTTCGCCCCAGTTGGTGCTGTAGACGATGGTCGCCTCGCTCACGGTGGCCTGTTCGCGGGGTTGGATCAGGTTCAGGATGAAGAAGGCCCGCATGATGCGTTCGGGCTGGAGCATCTCGCCGATGTCGGTATTGAAGGTCGGCCCCGGAGGGAAGAAGTCCACGAGGCGGTCCAGCAGGGCCTGGACGTCGCGGGCGGTGACGGGGGAGATGGAGTAGTCGCCTCGGACTTCGATGCCCGGGAGGTAGAGCTTGTTGGAGGCCAGCCAGACGAGGATTTCGGCGAGGTCCATCCCGGCGCGCAGGTTGACGAGTTGCAGGCGGTCCTTGGCGGCGATTTCCTGTGCGCCTTGCACGGCCCAGTCCACGGGGCGGTTCATCTTGCGGTTCTTGGCCTGGACGTGCAGCACGCGGAAGGAGTTGCCGCCGATGGACAGGAAGGGCATGTGCTCGATCTTGTGCTTGCGCTTGGAGAAGTTGGAAAAAATCTTGCGGCCGAGCTTGGTCAGGTCTTCGGGGGTGATGGCGATCTCGGCGCTTTCGGACTGCTTGTCGCGCACGCGCATGTAGGTCCGCACGATGAACTTGTTGACCAGTCCGCCGACGTGTTCCAGGCGGTCGAAGGACCAGTCCTCGCCCGTCTCGCCGCCTCCGGCGCAGGCCTCGTCCTTGGCGAACTGGGTGGCGATCTGCTTGTCTTCGCTGCGCAGGGCGATGGCGCCGGGGGTGCAGACCTGCTTGATCTTGGTCTTGAGGAAGAAGGACAGGCGGACCAGGGTCAGGGAGTCCTTTTCGCGGGACTTGGCGTAGTGCCCGCTGACCTCGCGGAACAGGAGCATGTACGGGTCGGCCTCGTTGATGCCGGTGCGGCCCAGCAGCAGGTTGGCCTTGAGCCGGTCGCACAGCAGCATGCTGGCCCCGGCGTTTCCGGTGGCGATGTACTTTTCCAGCAGCCCGAACTTCATGATGGACTTGAAGGGGCTCTTGAGGGCCTTGACGATCTGCCACAGGGAGGCGCCGAAGAATTCGCTGGGCGGGATTTCCACGAGGTTGCCCAGGTCGGTGAAGCGTTCGGCCATGTCCGTGCGCTGGGCGAACTTGCGGGTGGCGGCGTAGTCCTCGTCGCTGGTGCCCACGGGGGTCATCCACCACAGCGGGACCTTGCCCGCGACGCACACGGCGGTGCGGTAGAACTCTTCCTTGAGCAGCAGGGCCTGTGCGGAGCCGGAGCTTTCCTGGTCGGAGAAGCCGAAGTTGTTCTGCTGGATCTTGGTGAGGTCCATGGTGAAGAAGTGGACTTCCAGGCCGAAGGTCGCGTCGGCCCAGCGTTCGATGTGTTCGAGCTTGTCCATGAGCCCGTCCACGAGGATGTCGGGCATGTCTTCGGGGTCGTAGCAGACCCAGTAGTCCAGGTCGGAGGACGGGGTCTGGGCCACGGTGCCGACGCTGCCGATGGTGTACAGGGCCTCGACGTGGATCGGGTCGGGCACGGCCGGGGGCAGGGTGGCGCTTGGGAACAGGGCTCTGGCGGATTCCAGGGTGGTGTAGTCCGGCTCGTAGCCCGCCATGCGCGTGGCCAGGGGCAGCGGCTCGACGCCGGGGGTGTTCTTCTCGAACATTTCGGAGTGCAGCAGCAGCGGGGCCAGGCGGTAGAACACGGACTTTTCCGGCCCCAGCCTGTCCAGGCACCAGGACTCGCGGCGCAGGTTGTTCTCCTGGAAGGCGACCATGGAGGCGCGCAGGTCGCGGCTGCGGAACCAGTCGCGCACCACGGCCTGGGCGGCCTTGGCGGCGTCGGGGTCGAGCTTCGGCGTTTCGGGCATCCCGCCCACGGCCATGCCTTCGGCCCGGGCGTAGCGGCAGGAGTCTTCCAGGCGCATCAGGTTCGGGTGGTCGCTGAACAGGCCCAGGAACCCGGGGCCGGTCATGGAGCAGGCGGCCATGGTGTGGTTGGTCATCCGGGCGCGGTCGAAGCGCGGGCGTTCCACGCGGCACAGCACCAGCTCCGTCCCGGCGGACTCGCTCTCGGTCATGGCCAGGCCGGACAGGTCGCAGGCCGCGAAGCGCACGGTGCGCAGCTTGCTGGCGTAGAGCCTGAGGCCCGTGAGGTCGCATTCGGACGCGGCCAGCAGGGACAGGCGGCAGTCGGCCAGGATCATTTCGCGCATGGAGGAGCGCGAGGCCTGCACGCCGGAGAAGGTGGTCTCGAAGAACCGGGCGCCGTCGAAGGTGCAGTTTTCGAACACGCAGTCCACGAAGCGCGCGCCGCGCACCAGGGTGTTCTTGAGCTTGACGGAGACGAAGGTGCAGCCCTGGAACACGGCGTTCTCCAAAAAGGCGTTGGAGAAGTCGATGTTGTTCAGGGTCCGGTCCTCGTAGATGGGCGAAATCTTCTTGCCGGAGTACTCCGAGTCGGACACGGCGGTGCTGCCGAACTGGATGCTGATGCCCTCGCCGCCGCCGCCTCCGCCGCCGCCGAACATGGAGGAGAAGAAGGAGTCCTTTTCCTTCTTCTTGGGCTCTTCGGCCTTCTTGTCCTTGGCGGGCTTGAAGGCCTTGGCGGCCTTGTCGGCGTCGAACTCGGCGGGGCGGGCGCGCCCGGGGATCAGGGCGGCCAGGGCGGCGGCCCCGGCGGCCAGGGACTTGGGCAGGGCCGCCACGTGGCCGCGCACGGCCTCGGGGTCCAGGCGCAAAAGCACGGCCAGGGTCTCTGCGGCGAAGTCCTTGCCGCCCGCGAGCTTGGCGAAGGCGGCGTACTCGCGCCCGGGGAAGAAGGGCAGCACGGCCGGGGCGATGCGCCTGAGCAGCGGGTCCTTGCGGGCCAGGCTGGCCAGGACCTTGCCCTGGTCCTTGGGGGCGGTGGCGTTCAGCGCCGCCACGGCGCGGACCTTGACCTTGCGGTCCGGGTGCAGGGCGGCCTTGGCCGAGGCCACGGCGAGCTTGGAGTCCGCGCCCGGGCGGCCGCGCAGCACGGACAGCAGCGAGGCGGCCAGGGTCGGGGCGTGCTTGGTTTCCAGCACCGGGGCCAGCTCGCGGGCGAAGTCGCCCCGGCGCAGCACGGTGTGGCGCAGCACGGTTTCGGCGAAGTCCTTGTCCGGGCGTTCGGAGCGGGCGATCCGGGCGGAGGTCTCCTCCATGGCGGACTGGATGCGGGCGCCGTAGGGCCCGTCGAGAAAGGCCTCGGCCACGGGGAAGGCGACCTGCAGGCCGGTCCTGGCGGCCTCGTCCAGGAAGGCGCGGGCCTCGTCCTCCGGGGTCTGGCGCAGGGAGGGCAGGGCGGCCAGGGCGGCGTCGCGCAGCGGCTCGTAGAGGCGGTGCCGGTCCGACAGCAGGCGGTTGACCACGTGGGCCAGGATGGGCCCGGCGACCTCGGCCAGGTCGGGCTTGAACTTGGGGTCCTCTTCCATGCGCCGCAACAGGGACATGATGCAGGCAGGCGCGGCGTCGGGCCCGAGCAGGGGCAGAAGGGTGCCGTAGAAGGCCTGGACGTCGGCCCCGGCGGCGTGGGTCCGCGAGGCCAGCAGGAAGGCGGCCTCCAGGCGGGCCGGGCGGCCCTCCAGCGGCGGCAGGGCGGCCACGGCCTCGACGAGGCGCGTGATTTCCTCCCACATCCGCTCCTGGGGCGGGTGGGCGGTCATGCCGCCGAGGCGCTTGATGAGGGCGGTTGCGTCGCCGCCGGGCGGGGGTCCTGCCGCCATGGTCTTTCCCGGGTTGTTGCTGTGGTTTGGGGGCCTGCGGTCCCGTCGCCCCCAGAATACGTCATTTCCGGGGAAAGTCCAAAAAAACAGCCCCTAATGCCGTCTGGCCTGCTCCGCAACGGCCTTGGCGGCCTGCTCGGCCGCCTCGGCGTCGCCCAGATAATAATGCCTGACAGGGGTCAGCGCCTCGTCCAGCTCGTAGACCAGGGGGATGCCGGTGGGGATGTTCAGCCCGGTGATCTCTTCGTCGGACATGCCGTCGAGGTGCTTGACCAGGGCGCGCAGGCTGTTGCCGTGGGCCGCCACGAGCACGCGCGTCCCCGCGCGGACCTGCGGCGCCACCACCTGCTCCCAGTAGGGCAGGACGCGGGCCACGGTGTCCTTCAGGCTCTCGCACAGGGGCAGCTCGGCGGGCGAAACGTCGGCGTAGCGCCGGTCGCGCGAGGGGTGGCGGGGGTCGTCGGGGGTCAGGGCCGGGGGCGGGTCGGCGTAGCTGCGGCGCCAGACGAAGACCTGCTCGTCGCCGTACTTGGCGGCGGTCTCGGCCTTGTTCAGGCCCTGCAGGGCGCCGTAGTGGCGCTCGTTCAGGCGCCAGCTGAGGTGCACGGGCAGCCACATGCGGTCCATCTCGCGCTGGATGATCCACAGCGTCTCGATGGCCCGGCTGAGCAGCGAGGTGTGGCAGACGTCGAAGTCGAAGCCTTCGGCCAGCAGCAGCCGGGCGCCGGCCAGGGCTTCGGCCTCGCCCTGCGGGGTCAGGCCGACGTCGGTCCAGCCGGTGAAGCGGTTTTCCAGGTTCCATTGGCTCTGTCCGTGGCGGACCAGAACGAGCTTGTGCATGGGGCGTCTCCCAAAAAAGTCGTGTCGGCCCCGCCGGGGGCCGCGAGCGGGCCCTTGCCAGAAGGGCCCACAGTATTTATGTACACCAGTTGACGGGCCAAGGAAAGGCGCTTCGGCGCCGGGCGGCTGAAAACGCTTGCCAAGGGTCCGCGATCCGGGTATGTATGCCGCCTTTTCCGAGACTCTGGAGGAAACACCATGAAGAACGATATCCATCCCAAGAACCACGAGGCCACCATTCGTTGCGCCTGCGGGTTCGAGATCCAGGCCCAGTCCACCAAGGGCACGGAAGTTGAAGTCGAAATCTGCTCCAACTGCCATCCCTTCTTCACCGGTAAGCAGCGCTTCGTGGACACCGCCGGTCGTATCGACCGCTTCCGCAAGAAGTACGCGAAGTTCAACGAAGGCAAGGGCGAGTAGCTCCCTTGGCGGGGTCTTCCCGCACGAATTCCGCCTCCGGGGACCCGTGTCCCGCGGGGGCGCTTTCGTGTTTGTCGGCCCCGGAAAAGGACACGGAGCAGCAAGCATGACGCAGCACGAGCGCAAATCGGCCCGCCCGGGCCCCGGGGCCCGGCTCGCCGCGCGCCTGGCGGCCCCGCTGCTGGGCGCCGCGCCCACGGTGGGCGGGCAGGCGGTGATGGAAGGCGTGATGATCCGCAACAAGGACCGCCTGGCCATCGCCGTGCGCCGTCCGGACGGGACCATCCACACCGAGACCCGGCCCTGGTTCAGCCTGACGGGCGCCCCGCTGCTGCAAAAGCCCTTCGTGCGCGGCTTCCCCGTGCTGCTGGAGACCCTGGTCAACGGCATCAAGTCGCTCAACTGGTCGGCCAAGGAGGCCTTCGAGGAAGAGTCCGGCGAGGAGCTGAAGCCCTGGGCCCTGGCGCTGACGGTGGGCGTGTCCATCGCCCTGGCGCTGTTCATGTTCGTGGTCCTGCCCCACCTCTTCGCCCTGGGCATCAAGTACCTGGGCCTGGGCGGGGACACGCGCACGCTGAGCTTCCACGCCTGGGACGGCTTCTTCAAGCTGGCCGTGTTCCTGGGCTACATCACGGTCATCTCCATGGTCCCGGAGATCCGCCGCGTGTTCCAGTACCACGGTGCGGAACACAAGGTGATCTGGGCCTTCGAGAGCGGCTGCGAGCTGACCCCGGACCGCGCCAGGACGTACAGCCGCCTGCACCCGCGCTGCGGCACGGCGTTTCTGCTGTTCGTGCTCTCGCTGTCCATCGTGCTGCACGCGGTGCTGATCCCGGGCCTGCTGATGGTCTACGCGCCCGAGGGCGCCGTGGTCCGCCAGGCCTACGTGATCTTCGCCAAGTTCTTCATGATGATCCCCGTGGCCGCCGTGTCCTTCGAGCTGATCAAGTACACCGCGCGCCGCAGCGACGCCGCCGTGTGCCGGGCGCTGTGCGTTCCGGGGCTGATGCTCCAGCGCCTGACCACCTTCGAGCCCGACGACGAGCAGCTCGAGGTGGCCATCGCCGCCCTGCGCGGCGCCGTGGACAAATAGTTTCACACCGAGGTTCATCCCATGTTCGCCAAGCTGGAAAGCATCGAAAAGAAATTCGAGGACATCGAACGGCAGCTTTCCGATCCCGAAGTCCTGGG
>CAYUIN010000138.1:0-6406 GCA_964444695.1 uncultured Desulfocurvus sp. | reverse complement strand
GGGTGGCTCGTTCCTGGAACTGATGGAGGGCAAGGAAATGCCCGCCTTCACGGCGCTGACGGAGTAGTCGCATGAAAAAGCTCATGGCCGCCAACTGGAAGATGTACAAGACCGCCGAGGAGGCCTTCGACACGGCCTCGGAACTGGTGTCGCTGACCGGCGCCAAACTGCCCGAGGACCGCGAGGTGCTCATCGTGCCGCCGTTCACGGCGGTGCGCCGCACGGCCCAGGCCCTGGACGGCAACCCGCGCTTTTTCCTGGGCGGGCAGAATTTCTATCCGGAGGAGGAGGGCGCCTTCACCGGCGAAATCTCCCCGCGCATGCTGCTCGACCTGGGCTGCGACTTCGCCCTGGCCGGGCACTCCGAGCGCCGCCACGTACTCGGCGAGGACGACGCCTTCGTGGGACGCAAGGTGGCCTACGGGCTGGAAAGCGGCCTGTCCATGATCCTGTGCGTGGGCGAGAAGATCGAGGAGCGCAAGGCCGGGAAGGTCGAGGACGTGCTCCGGCGCCAGATGCAGGCGGGCCTGGCGGGCGTTCCGAAAGACGTGGCTCCCAAGCGCCTGGTGCTGGCCTACGAGCCCGTGTGGGCCATCGGCACCGGCGAGGTGGCCGGGCCGGGGGAGATCGTCGAGGCCCACGCTTTCGTGCGCCGGGTGCTGGTGGAGACCTTCGGCGACGCGGGCAACGAAATGCGCATCCAGTACGGCGGCAGCGTCAAGCCCGACAACGCCTCCGAGATTATTCACCTTGACAACGTGGACGGGGTGCTGGTAGGAGGCGCAAGCTTGCGGGCCGACAGTTTCAGCCGCATCGTTCTGGCGGACTGAGACCAACTGCCCGCCGCCACCCCCAGGAGGAAATCCCTTGGAAGCTTTGGTACTTACTCTTCATATTCTGGCTTGCCTGATCCTTATCGTGCTCGTGCTGCTGCAGTCGGGCAAGGAAGGCATGGGCGTCATCTTCGGCGGCGGTTCGGGCTCCATGTTCGGCGGCTCCGGCGCAGGCGGCCTGCTGACCAAGCTGACCGCGTTTCTGGCCGTGACCTTTCTGGTGACCTCGCTGCTGTACAACATTCTGACCAGCTCCAAGGTCGCGGACAGCGGTTCCGTGATCATCGGCCAACCCGCCGTGGAGACTCCGGCCCCGGCCGCCGAGCCCGCCCCCGAGGCGGTGGCCCCCGAGGCCGACAAGCCCTTCGACGGCATCAAGGTCGAGGAGCCCGCCGCGGAGAAGAAGGCCGAATAGGCCCGTGCATCCACCTGCCGAGGTGGTGGAATTGGTAGACACGCTGTCTTGAGGGGGCAGTGCCCTAACGGGCGTGGGGGTTCGAATCCCCCCCTCGGCACCAGAGAATACAAAAGGGACCAGGCGAATCGCCTGGTCCCTTTTTCGTGCGCCCGCATCCTCCCCGGACGGCGGGGCGGACGGCGGATCCGGGCCGCGCGAAGAGGGCCTACGCCCGCCCGGCCGTCCGGGCCGCGATGGCCCGCCGGTACACCGCTTCCACCCGGGCGAAGATGTTGGCCCAGGTGGAGGGGCCGGTCAGTTGCTCGATGCGCGCCGGGTCCGGCGGGGCGGCGGTGCGGGCGCTGTGGATGGCATCCGTGAGCGCGGCCAGCAGCCGCGCGTGGAGCAGCGGTTCGTCCTCGGGCCTGGGGGAGTCGATGGTTTGCAGCGGGGGCAGGGGGACCATGTGCACCAGGTCCTCGGACGGGCCGGAGAACAGTTCCTTGGCGCCGGGCAGGTCCGTGGTCACGATGCGGCAGCCGCAGGCCAGGGCCTCCAGCAGCACCAGGGGCAGCCCCTCGAAGAACGACGGCAGGACGAAGACGTGCGCACGCCGCATCAGGTCGCCCAGGGCCTGGTGCGAGAGCATGCCGTGCACCGTGACCTTGTCCCCCAGTGCGGCGGCCAGGTCCAGGCAGAGCTGCTTTTCCGGGCCACTCCCGGCGCCCACCAGATGCAGGTGCCAGGGCTCCCCGTGGAGCCCGGCCAGGGTCCTGAGCAGCCAGGGCACGCCTTTGGCCCGGTTCAGCTTGCCCGCGTAGAGAATCTGCGCCACCTCCCGGTCCGGCGCGTCCCCGCCCGCGAAGAAGCACTCCTGGTTGAACCCGCCGCTGACCGTGGCCAGCCGCTCTTCGGGCAGGCCCAGCAGCGTCTGGATTTCCCGCTTCTGCTGGTCGAACAGGGCGATCACGGCGTCGACGCCCGCCAGGTCCGCCAGCAGGGAGCGCCCCAGCTCCGGGCACAGGGTGTGCTGGCGCAGGCAGGTGCCGTGGCAGGTCGTGACCAGGGGCACATCCGGCGCCGTGCGCCGGGCGGCCGTGGTGGCCATCCAGAGGTGGTTGGAGTGGATCACGTCCGGTGAAAAACGCGCCACGGCGCGGCCCACGGCGTCCTCGAAGGCCGCGAGGTACGCGGCGATCTGTTCCGGCTCCAGGTGCGCGCAGACCGTGCTCGGATACGGCATCACGTCGCTCATGCCCACCACCTTGAAGTCCAGGTCCCGCCCCTCGAAGCGCACGAACACGCAGCGCTCGGGCTCGATGGCCCCGGCCAGTGACGTGTCCTCAAGGGTGAAGCCCTCGGGCACACCGGCCACCAGGAAGGGCTCGTGCCCCCTGGCCCGGCTCTGGCGGATCATTTCCTGGACGTATTTGCCGCTGCCCGTGAGGTCCGGGACCTGATTGAGGAGGTGCAGAATGCGCATCAATAAATCCTGAATTCCTTGTATGTTGTGTCGAGCAGCCGTCTTGCGCTGGGCTGGCCGGGGCGGGCGCCTGTCCGGGAGGCGGCGCACTAGGCGGTGGACGCGCCGTGCGCATCCGCCCGGAGGCCGCAACGCACGGGCCCACGCGGCCGCGCAGGCCGCCGGGGCGCTCGTCCCCGGCTTTTCGGCACCATACCCGATAATGCGGACGCCGAAAATCGCTAATGGCTGGTATCGATAAAATTTATCCATGGAATACGCCACGCTGCCGCCTGATCGTGCCGGGAGACACGCCTTCCCCGCGCGGCGCGGCCGGGGCCGGGGCGCCGAGCGTGGCCCGGACGCGGGAGCGCAGGCACGCCGGGCCGGTGCGCGCGGCCGACAACGGGAAGGGCGGCGCGCTACCCGCGGATGCGATTTTTTGGTGGTTGCGCAGGCGGCGACGGGGTAGAATGGGCCAAGATTCGGCCGGTCCCGCATTGTGGATTCAATAGGGCGGGATTCCTTGTATTTTTGCAACACTCTCTGCGGGGGAAAAGATGATGCGTCCCTTAGTGCGCCGGAAGGCGTTGCTGTTCGTCCCGGTCGTCGTGCTGCTGTCGGCGTCCGTGGCGCTGGCCGGGTGGGCCGATGCCCTGAACAAGGTCAAGAGCGCGGTGGAGTCCCAGTCCGCGACGACGGGCGCCTCGTCCCTGGGCGAGGGGCTGTCCACGGCGGACATCACCAGCGGACTGAAGGCGGCCCTGGAAAAGGCCGCCAGGACCGCCGTCTCCTCCCTGGGCGTCACGGACGGGTTCCTGGGCAACGCCGAGGTCAAGATCCCCGTGCCCGGGGCGGTCTCCAAGATCGAGACGGGCCTGCGGCTGATCGGCCAGACCGAGCTGGCCGACGCCTTCGTGACGAGCATGAACCGCGCCGCCGAAAACGCCGTGCCCGAGACCCTGGACGTCCTGGGGGCGGCGGTGTCCAGGATGAGCATAGACGACGCCAAGGGCATCCTCAACGGCGGCGAGACGGCGGCCACGGACTATTTCCGCAAGACGGCGGACGGCGCCCTGGTGGAAAAGATCGCCCCCCTGGTGCAGACGGCCATGGCCCAGGTGGACGTGACGGGGAGCTATCAGCGGATGGTCCAGGCCGCCTCGGCCGCCGGGGTCGAGACCTCGGACTACGACCTCGACGCCTACGTGACCCGCAAGGCCCTGGACGGCCTGTACCTGATGATGGAGAAGCAGGAGGCCGAAATCCGCCGCGACCCCGTGGCCCGCACCAGCGAGATCCTGCGCAAGGTCTTCGGCGCCCAGTAGGCGGGCGGAGCGGGGCGGCCTCAGGCCGCGTCCGGACCGGGAACGCGCCCGGCGTAGGCCCGCAGGCGCTCGGGCAGGGTGCCGGTGTGCAGCTCGAAAAGATGGTTGTCGTGGTCGTGGAAGTACAGGGAGCGGCCCTCGCCGGGGATGCGCGGGCGCGGGGCGCGCAGGGGGACGCCCGCCGCGCGCAGCCGCCGCTCCCAGGCCTCGAAATCGGCCTCGGCGATCTTGAAGGCCAGATGGTCGTAGGTCCGCGCGGCGTGGGGCTCGCCCTGCATCACGGCGATCCAGACCCCCGCCAGCAGGTAGAACCGCTCGGGCGCGAGGGAGAACGAGGCCTCCCCGCCGGCATAGACCCGCTCGGCGTCCAGCACGGTTTCCAGAAAATCCCCGGCGCGCTCCAGGTCGCGAACGACGAAGGTCACGTGGCTCAGTCCCTGCACCATGGCGGTCCCCCTTTGGCGCCCATGGTGCCGCAAAGCGCGGGCCCGGGCAACCTGTCGCGTCCTGTCCGCCGGGCAGCCGGGCCCGCAACGTGGCCCCACCGTCCTGATGCGGCCCTGTTGCGCGAGGCCTGCTGAGGACCCAGTCTAGCGAATCCCCATGCCGCACACTGCAATCCGCGCATGAAGCGTCCATGGACCGCACACCGGGCCCCGTGGCGGCACAGATGCGTCCAGGGCGCAATTGCATTTTGTCATGCGCCGTGATAAGCACAACGAAATCCCGGCATTGCAATGTAAATGACGCTGGTTCCGGCATCCGTCTCCATCGACCCTCGGCGATACGTCCCGCCCCGCCTGTACCAGAACACTCCAACGCGCTTCATACACAAACGCTCCCAGGGGGATTTCATGCGTTCCTGGCGCTTGCTGCTGCTGTCCCTGCCCGTGCTCCTGCTGTCCTGCGCCACGGCGCGCGCCGATACGACCTGGTTTCCGCGTTCCGGCGGCTGGACCTGGACCGACGGCAACACCGTCTGGGTGGTGGAATCCACCGCCGACGGCGGGGCGTACATGGAAACCGACTACGGCGCGTACATGGCCGTCCGCGACGACGGCAGTTCCGTGACGCCGAGCGAATTCAATTCCATGCGCTTTCCCATGTTGCAGACCACGACGGGCTACCCGCAGCAATGGATCCGCTTCCCCGTGTCCACGTCCACGGCCTGGACCAGCGACGCCCAGTGGGCGGCGGGGACGTTCTCCTGCGCCTGGACCGAGACCGGCAAGACCGTCACCGTGGCGGCGGGCACCTTCACGGGCTGCGCCGTGCTGCGCTGGACCCACTCCGAAAGCGGCCGGATCACGGAATTCGTCCTGGCCCCCGGCGTGGGCATCGTGCAGTGGACCGAGGACGCCGGGGCGTCCCCCGTGACCAAGGAACTCGCCAACCGGCACGCGACCACGCCCCAGGACAAGATGTACGTCCAGCCCGAGGGCACCTTCTCCGTCTCGGGCGGCATCACCGGCTCCGTGCTGGCCAGCGGCGGCTACGCCTACCTCGGGGCCTGCAACGACGGCGTCGGGCTCTATGTGCTGGACGTCTCCGACCCCGCGAACCCGGTGCAGCGCGGGACCCTTTCCGGCTGCCACAACCCCCGGGTCCTCGAAGGGCAGTACCTGTACACCGGCGCGTCGATCATCAACGTCGCCAACCCCGCCAGCCCGTCCCTGGCGTTCTACAACGCCAACGCCGGAGGCTGGGGCATGGTCAAGGACGGGGCCTACGGCTACGTCGTGAGCTATACCAACACCCTGATCGTGCTGTATTTTTCCAGCCCGACGAGCTTCAGCATCGTCACGACCCTGCCCATCCCCGTCGGCTCCGGCAACGGCGCCCGGGACATCGCCAAGAAAGGCGACTACCTGTTCATCGCCACGGCCAACGGCTCCGGACCCGGCGTGACCGTCGTAAGCGTCTCCAACCCGGCCTCGCCCAGCATCGCGGGCACCATCGCGGTGGGCGATTTCGACCACGGCGGGCTGTCCCTGGCCCTGGACGGCGACACGCTCTATTACGGCCAGACCTGGTCCAGCGGGGTGGACGTCTCCAACCCGGCCAGCCCCACGGTGCTGCATACCCAGGGGACCGCCAGCAGCGACGCCAAGGGCATGGACGCCCGCTACGACACGCTCTACATCGCGGCGGGCAGCGAACTGTCCGTCTACGACGTGGCGTCCCCCACGAGCTGGACCCGCCTGTTCATGCGCTACCGGCTCCTGTCCCCGGCGGGGCTCACGGACTACACGGACGTCGACGTCGAGGGCGAATACGCCTACGTGTCCACCCTCCGGGGCCTGGCCGTGTTCTCCCTGGCGGACCTGGGCGGGCGCACGAGCCCGGCCGCTTCCGGCGCGAGCCTGATTCCGCTGCACCTGCTGCT
>CAYUIN010000137.1:0-6454 GCA_964444695.1 uncultured Desulfocurvus sp. | reverse complement strand
AGCGACTTGCTCCCGCCGCCTGGGCGAAAGAGGGGGAGAGGGTGGACGCGGGCGAGGGAGGCGCGAGGGGCGTCCGGGAGATGCGCCTACTTGAGCAGTTCGGCGTCCTCGGCGACCATGCGCCGGGCGATGTCCGTGGCGTCGGCCTCGTAGGTGCCGCCCTGGACCATGGCCTTCAGGCGGGCCACCTTGTCCGCGCGGGTGTCGGGGGTGTTGCGCATGGCGTCCATGGCCACGTTGAGCAGGCGCGCGTCTTCGCTGACGGAGACTTCGTCCCGCCTGGGCGCCGAATTCTTGACGCCGCGCACGCCGTCTTCGCCGCGCTCGGCCTCGCGCTGGATCTTGATGCCGTCATACGGAGTTTGTCCGTTGCCTACGCCTTTGATTGCCACCTGGCACCTCCCGCTGGGGCGTCTGCCGCCCCGCTGCATCCACAAGGTAGTCGTTCCCTGACGGGATTGTCAAATTGCTTGACGGGATGAATGCAAGATCGGCACCAAAAAACGCACCGGGACGGAAAACGACGTGGGGCCGCCCCTTGCGGAGCGGCCCCGGTCCTTGGGCAGGGCTGGGAGATGCGGCATCACTGCGGCACCGTCATACGGACGGCAGTCCGGAGGTGTTGCCGAGGGACATAATCAGTTCTCCCTTCGAATTGTACACGGGCGACGCCTCGAGGGCGACGAGCCGGGCGGCGAGTTGGGGGTTGGCCAACACCTGGCGCCGCAGTCCGGCCTTCCTGATCTCCTTCATCGCGTTGGCGAGGGAGGAATCCCTGTTCGCAGGCTGCATCTCCAACCCCTTCCCGAGTCCCTCGACCAGAGAAGAAGTCATGATGAAACCTCCTTGTTTCCACGGGCGCAATCCCTGGGCCACTGCCTGCATTATGTATCGGCAGGACGAGGAATATACTTTAGGCGTCGAACCGGAGCGGTTCACCTATTGTGTTGATTTGCCAAGGGATACTGCGGGGTGCGGAAAAACGGGCGCCGGGCGCCCGGGGCGCGTCAGGACGGCCGGGGCGAGCGCAGCCGGGGGCAGTCCCGGGCCAGGACGCAGCCCGCGCAGCCGCCGCCGAAGGGCAGGGCCGTGAGTAGGGCGTAGCGGCGGTTCATGGTGTCCTTTTCCGGCCAGGACAGGCCGAGGCGCCGCGCGGCCTCGGCCACGGCGGGATGCGGCGCGGGCACCGGGGCGCAGCCGTGCTCCGCCAGGGCGGGCTCCACCAGCGCCGCGGCGGCCATCACCGCGTGCACGGCCAGGGCGTGTTCCAGGAAGCCGAAGAGCGGGGAGGCGGCGAAGCGGGCCTCCACCTCGCGTTCCAGGGTCTCGTCCAGCCACAGCAGCAGCCAGACCCCGCCGTCCTCGGCCTCGATGCGCCAGGCGTTCACGGCCTCCGTGAAGCGCGGCCACAGGGCGCCCATGCGCGCCGCGAGGTCCGGGGTCAGCTCCCCGGCCTGGGCCGTGCGCGCGAAGGCCGCCGGGTCGAACCGGGGCCGGGGGTCGAGGCGCACGAGGCGGGGGCTGATCACGGGCGGGGCTCCTTGCTGTTGCCGCCGGGCGGCCCGGCGGGACGGCGGGCCTGGACAGGGCCGCCGCCGGGTTATACAATCGGCGGCGACAAGGCGCAATCCCGCGCCCGCCCGGAGGCCCGATGCCGCTTCTTTCCGACAACGCCTACGCCCAGGCCATGCGCGCCCCGCGCGTGGTGCTGCCGCCGTATACGGTGCACACCATGGCCCGCTCCCGGGCCATCGAGGCCGCCGGGCGCCAGGCGGCGACCACGGCGGGCTTCGTGGCCAGGACCCAGGGCGGGCTGGGCATGCGCGAGCTGTACGACCCGTTTTCCGCCGCCCGCTGGTCCCCGGTGCCGGAGCGCGCCACGGGGCGCATCGTCAGCGCCGGGGCCTGAGCCCGGCCCGACCCCGGCCGTCCCAGGCACGAAAAAACCGCCCCGAGAGGCGGTTTTTTTCGTTGTACGGGCGGGCCCGGCCTCAGACGGCCTGGTCCGTGAAGTCCAGGGCGGTCGCGGCCTCCTGGCGCAGCGAGGGGTCCTTTTCGTAGATCGCGTCGCGCAGGCGCCGGGCCTCGCGCAGGTCGTGGTTGTTCTCCAGTGCCGTCAGGGTGAATTCCAGGGACTTGTCCAGCTCCTGGGCGTCGTAGTGGGCCCGGGCGATGTTGAACAGCAGGTGGTCGTCCTCGGGGTGCAGCTCCAGGGCGCGCTTGTAGTACTGCACGCACTCCTCGAACATCCCGCTCTTGCGCAGGCTGATGCCGAATTCGTTGAACAGGTGCTTGTGCTCCGGGCCGAAGGCGCTCTTCATGGAGACGATCTTGCGGAAGGTGTGCCCGGCGCGCTGGGTGTCGCCCAGGCTGAGGTAGGTCAGGCCCAGGCCGAAGTTGGCGCGGATGTGGTCCTCGTCGATGGACAGGGCGCCACGGTAGGAATACTCGGCGCTGTAGTGCTCCTCGCGGGCGCGGTGTCCGTCGCCCTCGTGCACCAGGCGCTCGATCTCGCGCAGCTTGGGCGCGACCTTGTCCATGTAGATGCCGGGCTCGGGGTAATACTCGGCCACCACCTGGGCCGGGTCGGCCTCCTTGGCCTCGCCTGAGGGCAGATATTCCTTGTTCAGGGCCCGGATGGTCGTCCGGCCCTCGTCGTCTCGCTCCACGAACCACAGGCGCTTGATTTTTTCCTTGCGCTTGGTGGCTCCGAAGCCGACTGATTTTGTGATGATCTCCGCGAAGACTCCCCGGAACGGATATGGTATGTTCGTCGTGGAGGATTCGGAAGTCGCGACGGCGTCGCTGGTCTGGGGCATGTCGGTTGTCTCGTGTTCTTCCCGGTTGCGCAGTGTCTGCTATCATGACTCTATCCATCTTCCACGGACGGTCAATCCCTTTCTGAGGCTGTCTGGAGCGGTTTTTGGCGATGGGCGTTCCCCAGCCCCGGAGAATTCATCCTCAGCTCACGAAGGTGCAGCGTGCCTATTGACGATCAAAACCAAACGGTTGACCCGGCGGGTTCCGGGAGTGGCGGCGCCGTGCGGCGCGCGGGCCTGCGGCGGATGCGTCCGCTGTTCGTCGTTTTGGTCTTTTTTTTCTGCATGGCCCTCTGGCCCGCCGGATTTTCCGCTCCGGCCCGGGCCGGGGAGGGGCAGGTGCCCCTGCTGGACGCCGACGGCCTGCACGAGCTGATCCAGGCCCACGCGGGCGCGGTGGTGGTGGTCAATTTCTGGGCCACCTGGTGCGGCCCGTGCCGGGTGGAGCTGCCGCACCTGGTGGCCCTGCGGCAGGCGTATTCCGCCGAAGAACTGTTCCTGACCGGGGTCTCCCTGGACTTCGACCGCCGCGCCGTGGACTCCTTCGCCGCGCGGGAGCGGCCCGGCTTCCCGCTGTATTTCGCCGGGACGGACATCCCGCGCGCCTTCGCCGTGGGCGCCATTCCCAAGACCATGATCTGGGCGCCGGACGGGACGCTGGTCATGGAACACGTGGGCGTGGCCGAGGAGGCGGACCTGCGCGGGGCGGTGGAGGCCGCCCTGGGCCGGGGCGGCGGCGACTAGTCCGGCACGGGCGTTTGCCGCTGCGTCTTTTTCTTCCAATGACGCAGTATTTCCCATATCATACCTGAGGCTGGACGTACCGCCCGGGCAGAGGCGGCACCGCGCGACACGGGGGGCTCGATGCGCATACGCAGCAAGATCCTGCTGGGGTTCTTCCTCATCTTCCTGGCGACCATCCTCGCCGGGACGGGCATCTTGTACTTCCAGGTCAAGCAGTCCCTGGAGCGCGGCATCGAGAACGAGCTGTCCAACAGCTCGCGCACGCTGATGGAGATGGTCCGCACCGCCGTGGACGTCTCCATCCGCAACCGCCTGCGCGCCGTGGCGGAAAAGAACCGCGAGATCGTGGCCGGGCTCCACGCCCGGGAACTGGCGGGCACCATGACCCGCGCCGAGGCCCAGGCCCGGGCCGTGGAGATCTTCAGCTCCCAGGTCATCGGCCGCACCGGCTACATCTACTGCCTGAACAGCCAGGGCTCCCTGGCCTGGCATCCCGTGCCCGAGCTGATCGGGGTCAACGTCTCGCAGTACGAGTTCATCCGCGAGCAGAAGGCCCGCCGCGAGGGCTACCTGGAATACTACTGGCGCAACCCCGGCGAGGGCGCGCCCCGGCCCAAGGCCCTGTACATGTCGTATTTCGAGCCCTGGGACTGGATCATCTCCGCCAGCACCTACCGCGAGGAATTCCGCAGCCTGATCAACGTCGAGGACTTCCGCCGGGCCATCCTCAGCCAGCGCTTCGGCGAACAGGGCTACGCCGTGGTCTTCGACACGGCGGGCAACGCCGTGATTCATCCCTTCCTGTCCGGCAACGCGATGCACGTCCTGGACGCCAGCGGCAAGTCCCTGGTGGGCGAGGTCGTGGCCCGCAAGTTCGGCAAGCTGCGCTACATGTGGAAGAACCCCGGCGAGACCACCCCGCGCGAAAAGCTGATGATCTTCAACTATCTGCCGGAGGTGGACTGGATCGTCGGGGCCACGGGCTACGCCGACGACTTCTTCGCGCCGCTGCGGGCCCTGCGGGTCGGGGTGCTGGTGGTGGTGCCGGTGGTGCTGCTGCTCGGACTGCCGTTCTCGCTGTGGATCGGGCTGTCCGTGTCGCGGCCGATCACCGAGCTGCAACAGGGCTTCTCCCGCGCCGCCGAGGGCGACTTCGGCAGCCGCGTGGAGCCCGGCGGCGTGCGCGAGGTGGACGAGTTGGCCGCACATTTCAACGGCTTCATGCAGCGCATGGAGGAGTACAGCACCTCGCTGCGGCGCGAGGTCCGCGACCGGCGCCAGGCCGAGGAGCGCGAGGCCGGGGCCCGGGCCTTCCTGCGCGACGTGGTGGATTCCATGCCCTCGATCATCATCGGCCTGGACAGCGAGCGGCGGATCACCCTGTGGAACCGCCGCGCCGCGGAGCAGTTCGGGCTGACCGCCGAAGAGGCCGCGGGCCTGCCCGCCTCGGAGGCCTGCCGGGCCTACGGCCTGTTCGAGGACGTGGTGGACGTGGCGATGCGCGAACGCCGCCCCGTGGTGCGCGACAAGATCCCCGGCCGCCAGGACGGGTTGATGCGCTACAGCGTGCTGGAAGTCTTCCCCCTGTCCGCCTCCGCCGAGCCCGGCGTGGTGGTGCGCATCGCCGACGTCACGGACCGCGTGCGCATGGAGGAGATGATGGTCCAGACGGAGAAGATGATGAGCGTGGGCGGCCTGGCGGCGGGCATGGCCCACGAGATCAACAATCCCCTGGGCGGCATCCTGCAGGGCGTGCAGAACATCGTCCGCCGCCTGTCCTCGGACCTGCCGGGCAACCGCCGCGCGGCCGAGGAGGCGGGCCTGCGGCTGGAATCCCTGCACACCTACATGGCGGCCCGCGACGTCCCGGCCATCCTGGACGGCATCCGCGACTGCGGCCTGCGTGCCGCGCGCATCGTGACCAACATGCTGGAATTCAGCCGCCGCAGCGAGTCCAAGCGCGCCCTGTGCTCGGTCCCGGGGCTGCTGGACAAGGCCGTGGAACTGGCCGAGAGCGATTACGATCTCAAGAAGCGCTACGATTTCAAGAAGATCCGCGTGGAGCGGGACTACGAGGAGGGCCTGCCTCCCGTGAACTGTTCGGCCACGGAGATCGAGCAGGTGTTCCTGAACCTGATGCGCAACGCGGCCCAGGCCATGGGCGGGGCGCAGGCGCTGCGCGAGCCGCTGCTGCGCCTGGCCGCGCGGCGCGAGGGCAGTTGGGTGCGCATCGAGATCGCGGACAACGGACCCGGCATGGACGAGGCCACCCGCAGGCGCATCTTCGAGCCCTTCTTCACCACCAAGAACGTGGGCGAGGGCACGGGGCTCGGCCTGTCCGTGTCCTACTTCATCATTTCCCAGAACCACGGCGGCACCTTCGCCGTGGATTCCGAACCCGGCCAGGGGGCGACCTTCGTGATCCGCCTGCCGCTGTAGCCCGGGAACATCCAACCACGGCGCCCCCGCGCCGGGAGTGAGAGCCATGGCAGAAGACAAGACCAAGACCCCACAGACCCCGGCCCCCGAAGCCGAACCCGGGACGCCCCCGGCGGCGACCCCGCGCTGCGGCACACCGGCCCTGGCCTACGTGAACTTCTTTCTGGCGCTGGTGGCGCTCATCGGCCTGGCGGCCATCCTCATGGACCCCGCCACCCTGGTGCCCGACGGGCTCACGGGCCGACTGGACGGCGTGGTCCAGACGGCGGCGGACCACACCCTGACCCTGGATTCCGTCAAGGAGCGGCTGGACCGGCTGGAGCAGGGCCAGGCCGTGCGCGAGGCGCTGGTGGAGGCCCAGACGGCCGAGATCGCCCAGCGCCTGGAATACCTGGCCACCCAGTCCCAGGACCCGGAGCGCAGGGCCTGTTCCAGGGCGGCCTTGCGCTCCG
>CAYUIN010000136.1:0-6461 GCA_964444695.1 uncultured Desulfocurvus sp. | reverse complement strand
CCATGACGTCGTCCAGGTGCTCCTTGGCGACGACGTTCAGGGCGTAGGGCGTGGCGTCGACAGCGGCGGCCGGGGCGGGCGCCGGGGCCGGGGCCGGGGCCGGGGCGGCGGGCGCGGGCTTGGGCGCGGCGGGGGCCGGGGCCTCGCCCGCCAGCAGGGCGTCCAGGGAGGCGATCAGCGCCTCGGTGTCCACCTCGCCCTCGCTGCCCTCGGTCTCCAGGTTCTCGATCATGGTCCGGAGCATGTCCGTGGAGGACAGGATGATGTCCATGATCTCCGAGGTCACGGACATGCGGCCCTTGCGCAGCTCGTCCATGATGTTCTCGGCCTTGTGGGCCAGCTTGTTGATCTTGTTCAGGCCGAGAAAGCCCGAGGCGCCCTTGAGGGAGTGCATGGGCCGGAAGATCTCGTTGAGCAGGGCCAGGTTCTCCGGGGACTGTTCGAGCTCCAGCAGGTTCGGCTCGATGGTCTCCAGATGTTCCTTGGCCTCGATGATGAAGTCGGCAAAAATTTCAGGATCCATGAAATCCTGGCTCATGAAGGCACCTCAGATTCTTCTTGGGCCGCCCGCCATGGGCGCGCCCGTTTCCCGGCCCCGGATCAAGCCGCCGGATCAACCCAGCAGCATCTTGACGTTCTTGACCATCTTGTCCGGCTGGGCGGGCTTGACCATGTACAGGTTGGCCCCCAGGCCCAGGCCCGTCTGAATGTCCTTGTCCTGTCCCTCGGTGGACAGGACGATGATCGGCACGTCGCGGTAGGCTTCCTGCTCGCGCACGGTCTTGATGAAGGAAAAACCGTCCATGCGGGGCATGTTCACGTCGGAGATGATGAGATCGATGGATTCCAGGGAATAGAGCTTCTCCAGTCCGTCGAGCCCGTCCTCCGCCGTGGTCACCTTGAAGCCCTCCTTCTTCATGATGAACGCGACGAGGTTGCGTACTGTCTTCGAATCGTCAACTATCAGGATATGTTTAGGCATGGCTTCTCCTTGTCATCCCTTTAACACTCTTTCGACGATGCGGTCGAGAGAGATGATGCCGATGAGCTTCCCGTCGTCGGCCTTGAGCAGGCCCGCCACGTATTCCACGTTGGCGCCCAGGTGCGTCTCCACGCCCCAGTCGATCTTCTCCTGCGGCACGCGGTACATGGTCTTGACCGCGTCGATCATCAGCCCCAGCTGCAGGCCCTTGCGGCGGCAGACCACGAAGAAGCCCGGAGTCTCCGCCGCGCCCGCCCCGCCGATGAGCGCGGACATGCGCACCAGGGGCGTGACCCGCCCGCGCAGGTTGACGATGCCCGCCACGAAGGCCGGGGCCGCGGGCAGCCGCGTGGGCGCCACGTAGCGGATGACCTCCTGGACCACGTTGATGGGCACGGTGTATTCCTGCCCGCCGACCATGAAGCCCACCAGTTGCAGGTCCTGCTCCTGTTTGAGCTGGGTCAGCAGGTCGGGCTCGGCCAGGGTCTCGGCCAGGTCCTTGTCCGCCCCGGGCATGGGCGCGTCCGTCGCGCCGGGGGCGGCGGCGAACCCGGGGGCCGCCTCGACCCGCGCCGGGCCGGGCATGGACACGGCCTGGCCGGAGCCCTGGGCGTCGTCCCCCAGGCCCATGTACTTGCGCAGGAATTCCTTCTCGGCGGCGGACAGGGTGTCCGCCTCGCCGCCCGTGGGCAGGAAATCCTTCTCCAGGAAATATTCTTCAGGCGTTTTCATCGGCTATCTCTTTGGCTAGCAGCGAGTATTCCACGGCGCCCCGGGAGTTCGGATCGATCTCGTAGATCACCTTGCCCTTGGCGCTGGCCTCCCGGAAGTTGGTGTCCAGGTTGATGACCGTCTCGAACAACCGGGGGCCGAGCTTCTTGCGCAGCAGGTTCAGCACCCGGCGGCAGGCGCTGGCCCGGCGGTCGAACATCGTGGGCAGCGCGCGGAAGTTGATCGGCCTGGGCATCACCCGGTTCAGCGTGCGGATGGTGTCGAAGATCAGCCTGAGCCCGTGCAGGGCCAGGAAGTCCGTCTGGATCGGGATGATCACCAGGTCCGACGACACCAGGGCGTTGACCAGCAGCACGCCCACGTGGGGCGGGCAGTCGATGACGATGTATTCGTACCGCTCCTTCAGCGGCGCCAGGGCCTCGGTCAGGATGGCGCCGCGCCCCTGGCGGGACTTGAGGTCCATCTCCAGTTCCGAGAGCCGGATGTGCGCCGGGGCGAAATCGAAGAAGTTCGCCTCCTGGCTGACGTGCACGATCTTCTCCCACAGGGCCGGGTACTCGGCCTTGTCGCCGTAGAAGATGTCCAGCACCGTATGGTCCAGGTTCTCCGGGTAGTACGCCAGGTGGATGGACGCGCAGGCGTGCGGATCCATGTCCATGACCAGCGTCTTGTGTCCCTCGCGCGCCAGTGCGGCGCCGAGGCTGAGCGAGGTCGTGGTCTTGCCCACCCCGCCTTTCTGGTTGGCCACCGCGATGATCTGTACGGCCAAATCCCACCCCCTGCGCCCGGCGTCCGCCCCGGGCCGCTAGGAACTCTTCATGATGAAGTTGCGAAGCGCGTTCCAGTCGTCGTGGTCCACGTCCAGGAACCGGATGCCCAGTTCGTATTTCATGAGCGGCACCACGTCCCGCAGGCGGACCACCTCGGCGATGGCCTGCAGGTACTGGCCCGCGTCGGACTCGAACACCTTGAAGAAGCCCGGGTGGTACTTGTTGAAGCTGGGGATGAAGATCTTGATCTGCAACTTGGTCTGAAGCTCGAACTTCCTGTTGCACTCGACCTTCATGCCGCCGGCGCTGATGTCCGTGCACTGCACCTCGAACTTGGGTTGCCTGGCCAACGGGAACTTGAATTCCTTGACTTCCACGCGGAAGTTCTTCGGCAGACGGAAATCCTTTCTCTTCTCGTCCGAAGACATGGCAACGGCACCTCCTTTCATGCTCACGGCGTCTACTCCTCCTTCCTGTAGATGATGGCGCCGGGGTAGTGCGTCGGCCTGAACGCACGGGAAATGTTGTGCAGCGACTCGGAATGCCCGATGAGCAGATAGCCGCCGGGAAGCAGATTGTCGTAGAACGAGCCGATGACCTTCTTCTTCATCTCGTCGTCGAAGTAGATGATCACGTTGCGGCAGAACACGATGTGCGATCGTTCCACACGCTTGAGCTGCATCCGGTCGGACAGGTTGATCTGCCCGAAGCTGATGTTGCTCTTGAGCTCGGGACGGACGGTGAAGCGCCCCTCCTCTTCGATGAAGTATTTCTTGATGATCTCGGAGGGCGTGGTGCGCAGGGCGTATTCCGTGTAGACCCCGCGCCGGGCCGAGGCCAGGACGCCCTCGGACAGGTCGTTGGCCGTGATGCGCACGTTCCAGGCGGGCATTTCCGCGCCCAGGACCTCGGCCAGCTGGATGGCGATGGTGTACGGCTCCTCGCCGGTGGAGCAGCCCGCGGACCAGATGCGGATGCGCTTGTCGCCCTTCTTGCGCTGGGTCTCCACCAGCTCCTTCAGGACGTTGTCCTGGAAGACCTTGAGCTGGGGCGGGTTGCGGAAGAAGCTCGTCTCGTTGGTGGTCACCACCTCGAACAGCTTGTTCAGCTCCTGTTTGCGGCCCGCGTCGTATTGCAGGAAGTAGTAGTACTCGCCGAAGGACTTGAGGTTCAGCTGCTTGAGCCGGTTGCGCAGGCGGTTCTCCAGCAGGTACTTGCGGTTGTCGGCGATGTAGATGCCGCTCTGGGCGTAGATGAAATCCCGCAGCTGCTTGAACTCTTCGGGCTCGATGGTGAACTCTTTCTTCAGCGAGATCGTCTTGGAGAACAGCGAGGCCATTTACAGCTCCCCTCCTTCGGACTCCTGAAGACTGGCCAGGGCCTCTTCGGCGGCGGCCTGCAACTCCGGGTCCTCGGCGTTCAGCACTTCCAGCAGCGAGCGGAAGGCCGCCTTGCCGCCGATGGCCCCGAGGGCCTCGACGACCTTCAAGGAGAGCAGCGTGTTCTCCTCGGCGAGCATCTCCACCAGGCGGGGCACGGCGGCCTCCGCCGCGCGCGCGCCCAGGGCCTCCACGGCCCGCACGCGCACCCAGTCGTCCTCGTCGGCCAGGGCCTCGATGAGATAGGGCAGCGTGTCCTCGCCGGGGCAGTGGCCCAGCAGTTCTATGACCGTCAGGCGCACCTCGCGGTGCTCGTCGTGCAGGCGCTCCTGGATCACCGGCATCCAGCGGCCCAGGTCCACGCACATGTCGCCGAAGGCCTCCAGGGCCACCTTGCGGATGTCGGGGATCTCGTCCTCCAGGGCCAGCTTGATCTCGTCCATGTGCTCGGCCACGCCCAGCTTGCCCATGGCGTACACGGCCATCAGCCGGTTCACCGGGTCGGGGCTGGCGAACAGGGTGCGGAAGCGCTCGTCCATCTCGGGCCCGCCGATGCGCACGCAGGCGTCCAGCGCGGCCTCCTTGACGTCGTCGTAGGGGTGGTCCAGGAAGCCGAAGAGCATCTCGCCCGTGTCGTCCAGCCCCAGCTCGCCCAGGAATTCCAGGGCGCTCTTGAGCACGGTGCCGTCGTCGTGGCGCTCCAGGACCTGGATGAAGAAGTCCTTGTCCTGCGGCCCGGCGCAGTGGCGCACGGCGGTGATCACGTCGCGCTGCAGGTCGCGTTCCTTGTCCCAGAACACGCGGGTCAGCATGGCGCAGACTTCCGGGCTGCCCAGGCGCGTGGCGACCTCCACGGCCACCCGGGCCTCCTTGTAGTTCCCGCCTTCCAGGGCCTTGGTCATGGCCTCGGTGACGCCGATGTTCGCCAGGGACTTCACGGCCAGTTCCAGCCGGTCGTGGTCGCGGTCGAAGTCCATGGCCGAAGCCAGGTGCAGGACCTCGCGGGCGGCCTTCTCTCCGCCGACGTAGCCCAGGCCGGTCATGGCCGCGTCCTGGATGTCGTCGTCCTCGTCGGTCAGCGCCACGAGCAGGTATTGGCGGAATTTGTCGCGCTCGGCCTCATTGAGCAGCTTGAGCGACTTGCCGCCCAGGATGCGCACGATGGCCTTGCAGATCTTGTTGCGCAGGGCCGTGGCCGCCTCGTCCAGGTATCGCATGAGCATCGTCACGGCCTTGACGTTGCCCATCTCGCCCAGGGCCTCGACGATCATCGAGGCCACGAGGTCCGAGCTGTGGTGCAGGGCCTTGGCCAGGGCGCCGATGGAACTGTCGTCGCGGATCTTCGCCAAGGCCTCGATGACCGAGAACTGGACCCACTCCTCGTCGCCCAGGGCCTTGTTCAGGTAGTGGGCGGCCTCCTTGTGGCCCAGTTCGCCCAGGCTCACGGCGGCCTGGTAGCGCACGTTGACCTCCGGGTCCTTAAGCAGGGCCTCGCCCAGCGGGGCGACGGAGGTCAGGCTGGCCGTGGAGCCCAGGATGTCCGAGGCGAAGATGCGGATGTCGGCGTCCTGGTCGTGCAAAAGGCCGATGAGCGAGGGCAGGTCCTGGTCGCCCACCTCGCGCAGGATGTCCATGGACAGGTTGCGCACCGGGGCCTCGTCCGAACGCAGAAGCGGGATGACCGCCTCCACCGTGGGCTTGCCGCCGATCTTGCGCAGGGCCTGGTCGGCGGCTTCCTGGATGCCCAGGTTGCTGCTGGCCAACAGTTCGGCCAGGGCGGGCACGGCCTCGACGCAGCCGTTCTCCCCGGCCAGCCAGGCGGCTTCGCGGATGTCCCCGGATTCGCCCGGGCCTTTCAACAGTTCCGCTATCGCATTGCAATCCTGCATAGGCTCCCCACCATCCTGAAGTGTCGCGCCCGCTCGGGCGCCCAGGGTACTACACGTACAGACCGTCGACGATGGCCCCGGCCATGTCGTCGATGTCCACGATCTCGTCGGCCAACCCGGCGTCCACGATGGCCTTGGGCATCCCGTAGACCACGCAGGTGGCGTCGCTCTGGGCCAGGGTCCGGCCGCCCTTGGCCTTGAGGACCTTGACTCCTTCCATGCCATCATTGCCCATGCCGGTCAAAATGGCGCCCAGGGCGCGGCGCCCGACGCCGTCCGCCACGGAGGCCATCAGCTCGTTGGCCGAGGGCTTGTACAGCGCCTCGCGCGGCTCCTCGGAGACCACGATCTCGATGCGGCTGATCTTCTGATTGATGCGCAGGTGTTTGCCGCCCGGGGCGATGTAGACCGTTCCCGGGCGGAAAATCTCTCCGTTCTCGGCCTCCTTGACGGCGAGTTTGCAGATGCCGTCCAGGCGTTTGGCGAAGGGGCCGGTGAAGGCGGCGGGCATGTGCTGGGCGATGAGGATGCCCGCGGGAAAGTCTCCCGGCAGCGCGGAGAGGACCTTCTGCACGGCGGGCGGCCCGCCCGTGGACACGCCGATGGCCACCAGGTCGCGTTTCTGCCCGGAGCGCGAGCGCATGGCGACGGGGCGCGGCGGGGCGGCCGGGGCGGCGGCGGCGTGCGGCGCGGCGCCCCCGATGGCCCG
>CAYUIN010000135.1:0-6480 GCA_964444695.1 uncultured Desulfocurvus sp. | reverse complement strand
CCGGGGTCAGCAGCGTGGATTCGACGTGGATGTGCCCTTCCACCAGGCCCGGGCAGAGGAACAGGCCGCGCGCGTCCAGCTCCTCGCGGGCCTGCCGGGCCTCCAGCGCGGCCACCCGGCCGCCGGACACGGCCACGTCGGCCTCGTGGATCTCGCCGGAGAGCACGTTCACCAGGCGCGCGCCGCGCACCACAAGGTCCGCGGGCCGCTCGCCCCGGGCCACGGCGATCAGGTCGGTATGCACGGTCATGGGGCCTCCGGGGGCCTGGCGGTCAGTCTCCGGGCGGAGTGTAGGTCCAGCCCTGCGGGGGCTGGGTCTTCCAGCGCTTGTGCAGCCAGTACCACTGCTCGGGGCGCAGGCGGACCATGCGTTCCACGGCCCGGGTGTAGAACAGCGCGGCCTTGGCCACCCGCTCCTCGCGGCTGCCCGTCAGCTCGCGGGTGTCCAGGTAGGGCTCGGTGTGCAGCTCGTAGCCGCCCTTGCCGTCGCGCAGCACGAACAGCGGCTGGATCAGCGCCTGCCCGCGCAGGGCCAGCAGCGCCGGGCCCATGTTCACGGCGGCGATCTTTTGCAGAAACGGCAGGAACACGGCCTCGGAGGTGCTGGTGTTGTGGTCCACCAGGAAACCGACCGTGCCGTTTTTCTTCAGGCATCTGAGGACTTTGAGCGCCGCCTGGCGATGGTCCACCACGACCATCCCGGGGTGCGAGCGCAGCCGGGTCATGGCCTCGTGCAGGGCCTGGTCCTTGGGGCGGCGGACCACGACCATCCCCGGGCGGCCCTGGACCATCAGGTTGCACAGGGCGACCATGATCTCCCAGGCGCCCATGTGCCCGGAGGCCACGATGCAGGGCCGGTCCGTAGCCAGGAAGGCTTCCCAGGAGGCGGGATCGACGATGGTCAGCCGCTCCTGCACGAAGCGCGGGTCCACCCGCCGGGTCAGGAACAGTTCCAGGAAGGACCGCCCGCTGTGCTCGAAGCTGGCGCGGGCCACGGCCTCGGCCTCGGCCCGGGGCAGGTCCAGGGCGCGGGCCACGGCCTCGGTGGCCATCTCCCGGCGCTCGGGCACCCAGCGCCACAGCAGGCGCCCCAGGCCCTCGCCGCGGCGGCGCACGGTGTCGAAGTCCCAGCTCTGGCCCCAGGCGGCCAGCATGGCGTAGGCGATGTCCCTCATCGGCTCAGACCCTCGCGGCGGAATACAGCCGCGCCAAAAACGCTCGTGAATACAGGAAGATCCGGCTCCTGAGCCAACCCAGCCCCCGGTTGCGCCGCACTTCCAGGCGGCACACGGAGCCCAGGTCCCCGCCCCGGACCACCGGCCCGCGCGTCAGGGTGAACAGCAGGTCCAGCCCGGCGGCATGGGCCGCGCGCCGGGCCACTGGGTGTTCCCGGCCCCAGGGCCAGGCCAGGGCCGTGACCTCGCGGCCCACGGCGGCTTCCAGGGCCGCCCGCGAGGCCAGGAAATCGTCTGCGGCCCGGGCCTCGAATTCGGCCTCGGTCTCCCGGCGTCCGACCTCGTCCAGCCAGCGCGGGCCCGCAAGCTCCGGTTCCAGGCGCGGCGCCGGGCCCGGCAGGCCGCCCTCGCGCCATGGAGCATAGGCCCAGTGCTCGGGAATGTCAGCCAATTCCCCGGGCCCCTGGGGCGCCATGGCGTGGTGCGCGCCGTGGCAGCCCACGTCCAACAGCCCGTCCCGGACCAGCGCGGCCAGTTCCGCCGCGCTCAGCCAGGCCGAGCGGTCGCCGCGCAGGGTGAAGGCCCGGTGCGCCTCGTGGGCCACGATCTCGGCCCGCGTGCCGGGCTCGCCCTCGGGGCGCAGGCGGTCGGCGATGGCGAACACCGCGCCGCGCAGGCCGTGTTCGGCGAAGAACGGGCCCACGCGGGTGTACAGGTCGCGGAAGCCGTCGTCGAAGGTCACGCACACGGCGGGCCCGGGCAGCGGCTCGCCGCCCAGGAAGCGGCGCAGCCCGTCCAGGCCCAGAAACGCAACGCCCCGCGCCCGCAGCCAGAGCATCTGCTCGCGAAAGGCCGCCCAGGGCACTCCGTTGCCGCCGATGTTGTGGTAGCACAGCACCGGCACGGAGCTGGTCCCCAGCCCGCTAGCCCAGGGCACCGAGGCGCTCCTCCAGGCGGACGATCTCCCGCTCCAGGGTCTCGCCGCGCAGCTTGTCCGGGCAGACCTCCATGGGCTCGCCGAAGACCACGCGGCAGCGGGAAAAGGGCAGCGGGACCTCGAAGCGGTCCCAGGAATTGAAAACGATCTTGCGGGAATAGGAGGCGCGCACGGGGATCAGCGGGGCCCCGGCCTTCTGCGCCAGGAAGAGCACGCCGTCCTTGGCCTTGTGGCGCGGGCCGCGCGGGCCGTCCACGGTCACGAAGCCGTTGACCCGCCCCGCTCCCTCGCGCATGGCGCGCACGGCGGTGCGCAGCGCGGCCAGGCCCCGGCGGGAGCTGGAGCCCCGCGCTGTGTCGATGCCCAGCCGGTTCAGGATCCGCGACAGGACCTCGCCGTCCTTGCTGGCGGAGACGATGGCGATCCAGCGCGTGTCCAGGCGCAGGGCCGGGAACGGCAACAGCTCGTTATGCCAGCAGGCGACCACCGTGGGCCGTCCGGCGGCCCACAGCCGCTCCACGGGCCGCTGGTTCACCAACTCCACGCGCACCGTGCGCATCAACAGGCGGTAGACCAGCGTGATCAGCCACGCGGCCGGCCCGGGCGGGACCTTGATCCTCACGGGCGCCCCCCCCTCAGCACGCGGGCCCCTGGGCGTCCTCGGGGTCGGACCAGTCCTGGAACTGCATGCTGTGCAGGCGGGCGTAGAGCGGGCAATTCTCCAACAGTTCCGCATGGGTGCCCGTGGCGACCACCCTGCCCCGCTGCATGACCACGATCATGTCCGCACCGATGACCGTGGACAGCCGGTGGGCGATGACGATGCTCGTGCGCCCGCGCATCAGGTTCTCCAGCGCGGCCTGGACCTTGCGTTCGGACTCGGTGTCCAGGGCGCTGGTGGCCTCGTCGAGCAGCAGCAGCGGCGGGTTCTTGAGCAGGGCGCGGGCGATGGTCAGGCGCTGCTTCTGCCCGCCGGAGAGCTTGACTCCGCGCTCGCCGAGCACGGTGTCGTAGCCTTCGGGCATCTCCTCGACGAAATCGTGCGCGTATGCCGCGCGGGCGCAGGACTCCACGCGCTCCATGTCCACCGTCTCCTGGCCGTAGGCGATGTTTTCGCGCACGGAGGTGTCGAACAGGAAGGCGTCCTGGGAGACGATGCCGATGTTGCGGCGCAGGGAGGCCAGGGTGTAGTCCCGCGCGGGCCTGCCGTTGAGTTCCAGCGTACCTTCCTGGGCCTCGTAGAAACGCGGGATGAGGTTCACCAGGGTGGTCTTGCCCGAGCCGGACGGACCCACCAGGGCCACGCGCTGCCCGGCGCGCACCGTGAGGCTCACGCGGTCCAGCGCGGGCCGGGTGCAGCCGGGGTAGGCGAAGGTCACGTCGGTCAGGCAGAGCTGCGTGAACGGCGGCTCGAAGGGCACGTCCCCGCCGCGCTCGATCTGGATTTCCGGCGAGTCCAGGATCTCGAACACGCGCTCGGCGCCCGCCAGGGCGCGCTGCACGTCCATGTTGTAGCTGTTGAACTTCTTGATGGGCTCGTAGATCAACCCGGCGGCGGCCACGAAGGAGATGAACATGCCCTGGGTGATCTCCCCGCCCATGACCTGGCGCCCGCAGTACCACATGACCACGGCCACGCCCACGGCGCCGACCATGTCCATGATCGGCGAGGACATCTCGGAGTACACGACCTCCTTCTGGGCGATCTCCACCAGGCGGCGGTTCTCCACGGCGAAGCGGGCGTTCTCGCGGGACTCGTTGGCGAAGGCCTTGACCACGCGCACCCCGGAGAAGGCCTCGTTGAGGATCACCGAAATGTCGGAGATCTTGCTCTGGTTGCGACGGCCTATCTTCCTGAGTTTCTTGCCGAAGAAGATGACCGGATAGACCGCCGCCGGGAACACGAAGATGGTCAGCGAGGCCAGCTTGGGGTTCATGTAGAAGGCCACGGCCAGCAGGCCGACCACCTCCAGGCAGCTGCGCACCAGCATCACCACGGCGGGCAGGCTGTTGCGGATCATGTTCACGTCCATGATGATCCGCGACTGGAGCATGCCCACCTGGGTGTCGTCGAAAAAGTCCATGGGCAGGCGCATGATCTTTTCGTGCAGCTCGTTGCGCAGCCGTTCCAGGACGTCCAGCCCGCACATCCGCATCAGGTAGTTCTGGGCGTAGCGGAAAAAGCCCTTCACCGCGAAGACGCCGACGAACAGCAGCGGATACAGCAGCAGCTTGGTCTTGTCCTGGGCCGCGAAGATGTCGTCCCAGGCGGGCTGGAACAGGTAGGCCGAACCGGAGGTGGCCAGGGCCACCAGGGCCATGGAGACCACGGCCAGGGCGATGCGGCCCTTGTAGGGCGTGAAGTAGCCCAGGCAGCGCCTCAGCAGCGGCAGGCTCTTGAGTGCGTTTTTCTTGTCGTCGGAACCCACTGGTCGTCCTTGTGGTTTCTGGGCCCGGCCCGCGGGCGCGGGGCCGGAGGGACACCTGATACGCGATGCGGGCCGAGAAATCCAGCCCGCCCGGGGCCCGCGCCCGCCGGGGCTCCCGCCCGGGGCCCGCCGTGCGCGCCGCCCGGTCCGGGGCGCCTATGCATCACGTGGGAATGCATAGCAAATTCCGATTTGACCCAGGCCGCGTTCCGCGCTTCACTGGGCGGCACAACCCGCACAAGGAGTGACGCATGCCGCCGACCATCGATTGCAGGGGCCTGGCCTGTCCTGGGCCCGTCTTACAATGCAAACAGTGTGTTGACAACGACGCGCCCGCCACGCTGACCGTGGTCGTGGACAACGAGGCCGCCAAGGAGAACGTTACGCGCTACATGGGCACGCGCGGCTACGCCGTGTCCGTGGCGCAGGACGGCGCGGTGTGGAACGTCGTCGGCACGCGCGAGGGCGCGCCCGAGGCGCCGGACGCCGCCCCCGGCTGCGGCTGCGAGGTCATGTCCCCCGCCGCCCTGGCCGCGCTGGAACAGAAGGTCTGCGTGTTCCTGCCCGCCGACGTCATGGGCGTCGGGGACGACGAGCTGGGCGCCAAGCTGATGGCCTCCTTCACGGCCACCCTGCCCGAGCTGGGCGAGGAGCTGTGGCGCATCGTGCTGGTCAACGGCGGGGTGCACATGGCCGTGCCCGGCCACCTGTGCTTCGAAAATCTCAAGAAGCTGGAAGACGCGGGCGTGAGCATCCTGGTCTGCGGCACCTGCCTGGATTTCTTCGGTCTTCTGGAGAAAAAGGGCCTGGGTCAGACCACCAACATGCTCGACGTGGTCACCAGCCTGCAGCTTGCCACCAAGGTCATTCGCGTTTAGATTCCGCGCCATGACGCGCGAAACCCCCGATCAATCCCAGGGAGGCGGCCAGAGCGCCGCTTCCCTGCGTATCAACAAGGCCCTGGCGGACGCCGGAGTCTGCTCCCGTCGCGCGGCGGACGCCCTGGTGGCCGCCGGGCGGGTCTGCGTCAACGGCCGCGTCCTGGACTCGGCGGGTGCGCGCATCGACCCGGCGCGCGACGTGGTGACCGTGGACGGGCGGGCCGTGAGCGTGCCCGTGCCCGGCGCGCGCGAGCACCTGTACGTCCTGCTGAACAAGCCCGTGGGCGTGGTGACCACCGCCAGCGACCCCGAGGGGCGGCGCACGGTGCTGGACGTGCTGGGGCCGCAGTTCCCGGGGGCGCGGCTGTTCCCCGTGGGGCGGCTGGACTTCTTTTCCCAGGGGCTCATCCTGCTCACGGACGACGGCGCCCTGGCCCACCGCATGGCCCACCCCAGCCACCACCTGCCCAAGGTCTACCACGTGGCCGTGCGCGGCGACGTGCCGCGGGCGACGCTGGACGCCTTCGCCGGGGGCATGACCCTGGCCGAGGGCGAGACGCTGGCCCCGGTGCCGACCCGCGTGCTGCGGGCGGCGGCGGGCGCCACGAGCCTGGAGATGACCCTGATCCAGGGCCTCAATCGCCAGATCCGCCGCATGTGCCGCGATGCGGGCCTGACCGTGCTGCGCCTGGAGCGCGTGTCCCAGGGCCCGCTGGAGCTGGGCGGCCTGCCCGAGGGCCAGGCCCGCGAGCTGAGCGGGGCGGAAGTCGCCGCCCTGTTCGCCGCCGTGGGCCTGTCCGCCCCGGAGGCGCCCTCCCCCGCCGCCAAGCCCGGCCCCAAGCCCAGCGCCAAACCGGGGCCCAAGCCCGGCGCCAAGCCCGCTCCCGCCGCCCCGCGCGGCGACCGGCCGCCCCGTCCCCAGGGCGCAAAAAAAGCCCCCGGCGCCAACCGGGGGCGAAAGAAATCCTGATATTCCAAATCGCTCCGTAGGGCCTACTGCGTCAGCGGCTGGACCCGGGTGATCCTCGTGGGCGACGAGCCCTACTACCGCCGCTTCG
>CAYUIN010000134.1:0-6484 GCA_964444695.1 uncultured Desulfocurvus sp. | reverse complement strand
TGCGGAAGTCCTCGAAATCGAACTCCGCGCGCTGAAATTTCTTGCCCAGGCGCTCCGCCTCTTCCTCGTCGATGGTCTCCTGGGCCTTCTCGATGAGGGTCAGGACGTCGCCCATGCCCAGGATGCGCGAGGCCACGCGGTCCGGGTGGAAGGGCTCCAGGTCCGAGGCCTTCTCGCCCATGCCCACGAACTTGATGGCCTTGCCCGTGACGTGCTTGATGGACAGGGCCGCGCCGCCGCGCGCATCGCCGTCCATCTTGGTCAGCACCACGCCGCTGACGTCCAGCTGCTCGTCGAAGCTGGCGGCCACGGTCACGGCGTCCTGGCCGGTCATGGCGTCGGCCACGAACAGGATTTCCTGCGGGCGCACCGTGGCCTTGATGGTCGCCAGCTCCTGCATCAGGGCCTCGTCGATGTGCAGGCGGCCCGCCGTGTCCAGCAGGACCACGTTGCAGCCCTGCTCCTTGGCGGCGGCCACGGCGGACTTGGCGATGTCCACCGGGTTCTGGCCGACCTCCGACGGATGGACCGGAACGTCCAGCTGCCGGGCCAGCGTGGTCAGCTGGTCGATGGCCGCCGGGCGGTACACGTCCGCCGGGACGAGGTAGGGGCGCATCTTGTGCACCCGGCGCAGGTACAGGGCCAGCTTGGCCGAGGTGGTCGTCTTGCCCGAGCCCTGCAGGCCGACCATCATGATCACCGCCGGGGCGCCGCGCAGCTCCAGGCCCTTGGTCTCGCCGCCCAGCAGGTCCACAAGCTCGTCGTTGACGATCTTGACCACCTGCTGACCGGGGGTCAGGCTCTTGAGAACTTCCTGGCCCAGGCAGCGGTCCTTGACGCGGGCGACGAAGTCCTTGGCGACCTTGAAGTTGACGTCGGCCTCAAGGAGCGCAAGACGCACCTCGCGCAGACCCTCCTGGATGTTGTTTTCATCCAGGCGGCCCTGTCCCTTGAACTTTTTAAAGACGTCGCCGAGGCGGTCTTGAAGGCTTTCGAACATCCGGGTGCGGCTCCTGCAAACAAAAAGAGGTTCTAATTAGAGAACCTCGCGGCGTTCGTCAAGTCGAAAGCGCGGGAGGGGGCGGCGGATTCGCCGGAACCGGGCCGCCGGACCTGGTGGTCCGGCGGCCCGCGGGGCGTTTACTGGCGCAGGCCCATGGGATGGTGGGCGCTGTCGGCGGGCGTGTACTCCGTGCCCACGTGGCACAGGGAGCAGTTGCCGTCCTTGCCTATCTGGGCGGCGAACCCCATGTACTGCATGGGCTGGATGTTGTCGCGGTTCTCGCCGTAGCCCGAATCCTCGCGGGCCGGGTACACGGCGTGGGGCGAACCGTGGCACGCCGTGCAGTGCAGGGCGTCCATCTGGTCCTTGCGCTCGCGGAACAGGCCCGCGCCGCCCTCGGTCCATTCGCCGAAGGTCTCGAACTGCTCGGGCGGGCTGAAGTCCTTGTGGCAGTTCAGGCAATCGGGCTCGTTGACCCAGGCCTGGCGCGCGGGCACGGCCTGCACGGATTCCAGGTTGCGGGGCGCCAGCCCGCGCAGCATCAGCTCCACCCCGCGCCTGCCCTGCTGTCCGTTGAGCAGGCTCAGGGCGTGGTCCTCCAGGGTGCCGTGGCAGTTCAGGCAGGTCATGCCCATGGTGTCGTGGTGCCCGCGCAGGCAACGGGTCGGGCCTTCGGGGTTGTTGGGGTGGCAGCTGGCGCAGGCCTCCTCGCCCCGGTTGGTCAGGTAGCCCGCGTGCCAGCCGTGCAGCGCGGCGGACAGGCTGGGCAGGGTCGGATCGCCCGCGGCGCCCACGGCGGCGTCGCCGTGGCACTGCTGGCAGAGCACGGCGTCGCCGCGCGCGGCCCGGGCCGAGAGGTCCGTGCCGTTGATGCGGTCGTGCACGGCCAGCACGTCGCGGCTGGTGTCGTCGCTGAATCCGGCCACGCCGTCCACGCGCCACGTGCCGCCGTGGCAGTTCTTGCAGCCCATCTCCGTGGAGGTGGGCGCCACCACGCGGGTCTCGGCCAGCAGCGCGCCCGTGGCCGCGTCACGGGCCTGGACCGTGAAGATGGGATAGGGGTTGAAGCCCCCGGCCTCGGGATACGGGACCACGGGGATCAGCTTGGCCTCGAAGGTCCGGGACTCCTCGTGGAGGTCCATCTCGCCCTGCATGCCCTTGCCCGCCAGCCCGACGTTCTCGGGCAGCTCGGCGCCGAACAGCTTGTCCTCGACCTCCCAGAAACGGACCTTGGAGGCCGGGTCCATGAACTCGGGGTCGGCCTTGTAGGTGATCGTCACGCCCTCGGTGACCAGCTCCGGCGACTCGCCGCGCCGCACCAGCTGGCAGAACAGGTCGTTGGCCGGGGGCAGCAGCACCCAGTAGGGCTCGGAGTCGGAGTAGCAGTGCATGCCCAGGTTGTTCCAGGCCAGCAGCACGTATTCGGCCTCGTCCCCCGCGAAGGCCGGGACTCCCGGGTCGCCGCCGGGGGCCGGGCCCTGGGCCTCGTAGGCCGGCTTGTCGCCGTCGTGCAGGACCTCGACGATGTAGCGCGCCAGGGCGTGGCGCTCGGCCTCGGTGCCCAGGAAGGGCGGCATGTAGTCGCGCCGGATGCCCTGGCCGTTCAGCTGCGAGTCCATGCCGAAGACGCTGAACTTGGCCGTCAGCGGCAGGATGTCGTTGGCCGGGCCGCCCACGCTGTGGCAGGCCAGGCACTGGCCCATGAACAGCTCGGCCCCGGCCGCCAGCGCGTTGGTCTCGGTGACCTCCTTGTACTGGGACCACGGCGAGCTGGCCAGCCAGCCCTTGTCCATGATCGCGGGCACGTCGTCCACGCGGGCCTGGTTGGAATAGATGTGGCCGACGATGACGTAGGGCCTGCGCGCGGCCTCGCGGGTGTATTCGAACCCGCCGATGTACACCAGGCCCAGGGCCAGCAGCACCAGGGCCACGACGCCCCGGGCGCCGTCGGCCCGGCGCGAGGCCATCAGCAGGGCCAGGGCCATGATGGCCGGGGCGCTGACGAACATCGCCCCGACGTAGGTCTTGATCTCCGTGTTCCAGCCCGCGACCATGACCTGGCGCGCGGCGGGCAGCGTCTCCCAGCACCACCAGGTGGCCGGGACCATCAGCAGCAGCGGGATGCAGGTCCACTTGGCCGTGTAGCGGGCCAGGGAGTCGCGGACCTTGGGGTCGGCCAGGTAGACCGTGGTGAAGAAGCCGAACAGCCCGGCGATGGAGAAGCTCATCAGCGAGCGGAAGGCCAGCTGCGGCCAGAAGGTCGGGTTGAAGAACCCGTCCCAGAAGCTGCGCGTCACCAGCCACTGGCCGGGCATCAGCATGGCGCCGATGATGCCGTTGATCATGAACAGCGAGGACCAGCCGAAGGCGAAGTACAGCCAGCCCACCCGCAGGTGCTCGCGCCGGCGCATCTTGTTGAAGGTATAATAGTAGACCAGCAGGCAGACGATCTCGCCCATGAAGAAGACCCACTCCGTGGCCCAGCCGAAGGTGAAGGCCCGGATGAGCTTCAGGGTGGCCGTGGGGTTGGTCAGGGCGATGATGAACCAGATGGCCACGCCCGTCAGGCTGCCGAAGACCATGGACAACAGCAGGAAGAACAGGGTGTGCTTCTTGGCGTAGGCCATCATCTGCGGCGAGTTCTCGCGCTGGGCCTTCATTTCCGTCAGCGGCAGGAACAGGCCGCCGCCCACGGCGAAATGCGCCACGTAGACGTGGATCACCGCGATCCAGGCGATGAGCACGCCGCCGCCGAAATAGGGGATGTTCCAAATGGGATAGTCCATGGTCTAGGCCTCCTTTCCGGCGCGCAGGGCCAGCTTGAGGACGTGGGCCATCACGAACAGCCCCGCGACCAGGGAGACCAGGAACAGCACCATGGGCGAGTATTCGCCGCGTACCGGGATGCTCCAGGCCTGATAGAAGTCCGCCAGGTACGACACGCGCATCAGCTCGCGCACGCCGACCATCATCGCCGCCGTGAACAGCAGGGCCGCCGCCGCCGGGCCGGGCCGCCGCCGCAGGCCCTCGTACAGGCAGGCCGCCGCCCCCGCCAGGCCCAGGGCCAGGAAGGCGGTGTGCACCGCCGAGCCGCCCAGGAACAGGGCCAGCACGTCCGGGCGCATGGTGGACAAAAACCAGCTGCCCACGAAGAGCTGGACCATGGTCCAGCTGAAGAACCAGTGCATGCCGCGCCGCGCGCGGGCCGCCGCCCCGGGCTCGGCGGCGCGGGCGCCCCGGCTCCAGTACAGGGCCACGGCCAGCCCGCCCACGGCCAGGGAGGCCACCACGAAATGCAGCCAGCGCGGAATCAGCGCCGGGTCGCCCCAGTTGAGCACGGTGCCGGTGTCGTTCTCGAACCACAGCAGCCAGCGTTCGGGGGTGATGAACATGGTCAGGTTGTTCACGAAGGAGAAGGCCACGGCGAGCATGCAGGCCACGCCGATGCCCAGCACCAGCACCCGGCGCTCGCCCAGGCGGGAGTATTTGAAGTCGAAGATGTAGGCCATGTAGTAGGCGGTCATGGCCAGGAAGGGCACGGCCAGCCAGTACCAGCCCATGATGATGTCGCTGATGTAGAAGAAGTGGCCGTAGAGCACCTGGAGGAAGAGCAGCGGCACCACGCCGAGGTTCACCGTGAAGGCGATGACCGTCGGCAGTTTGGTGGAGATGGCCTTGCCCGTGGGGTCGTCCCCGCCGCGCAGGGCGCCGGTCAGGGCCATCACGGCCGTGCCCAGCATGACGTTGACAAGCAGGATGTGCGCCAGGAAGCCGAAGCTCAGGAGGGACTGGAATATCCACCAATCCACCTGGTACGGCCCGGTGGCGGGCACCAGAGTCGTCGGGTCCATTACTCTCACCGTCCTTATGCTAGCGGAACGTTAGGAAATAAGCCGGTACGTTCACCCTTAATACATTTTGGCCGCGCAAAGGACAACCCGGCGCCAAGAGAAAAAAGGGCGCTTGAATTTCGCCGCCAAATCGCTACATTTCGGGGAGCGGCGCCTTCCGCGCCGGGGCGATCCCTCATGAGCGACATATTTCTTCTGCTGGACATCGGCAACACGCGCATCAAGGCCGCCCTGGCGGACCCCTCGGGGCCGCTGCGGGACGCGGCCCTGGCCGTCCCCACGGGGTCGGACGCTTCCGTGCGCCTGGCGGACGGGGTCCGCGCGCTGTGCGCCGCCCGGGGGCTGGACCCGCGCGCCCTGGCCGACGCCGTGGCCTGCTCCGTGGTCCCGGCGCTGAACGGGCCCCTGGCCGCCGCCCTGGCCGGGGTCACGGGCCGGGCGCCGCTGCTGGCCCCGGCGGACCTGCCCTTCGGCTTCGCCA
Source organism: uncultured Desulfocurvus sp. (assembly GCA_964444695.1). Taxonomy (GTDB): domain Bacteria; phylum Desulfobacterota; class Desulfovibrionia; order Desulfovibrionales; family Desulfovibrionaceae; genus Desulfocurvus. The sequence goes on along the minus strand of CAYUIN010000134.1, from coordinate 1,149 downwards.
ACGCGGCGGACATCCCGCCCAACGTCGGGGCCGACAGGCTGGCCGGGTGCTTCGGGGCGCTGAGGGCCTTTCCGGACGCCGCGCGGCTGGTGGTCATCGACTTCGGCACGGCGACCACCGTTGACTGTGTCCATGATTCGGCATACCTGGGCGGTCTGACCTGCCCGGGGCTGGTGAGCGCCGCGCGCTCCATGGCCGAGACCACGGCCCAGCTGCCGCTGCCGACCCTGGAGCTGGACGGGCCCGAGCTGCGCCTGGGGTTCGACACCATGCGCAGCCTGAACCAGGGCCTGATGTTCGGCTTCGCGGGACTGGCCGAGGGCCTGGCGGCCCGGCTGGAGGCCCTGCTCGGCGGCCCGGCGCTGGTGGTGGCCACCGGCGGCCCGGCCCGCGACCTGGCCGCCCTGGCGCCGCGCATCGAACGCGTGGAACCGGCCCTGGTGATGCACGGCCTGCTGGCCGCCCGCCTGGAACGGGCCTGAAATTTCTGTTATCATGGCGCGCCGGGGCCGACGCCCCGCGCCCGATTTCCACACGAGAGCACATCCTTACACGGGAGGACCGTAGTCATGAGCACCATCATCAATGTCTGGGCCAGGGAGATTCTGGATTCCAGGGGCAATCCCACCGTTGAGGTGGAGGTGACCACCGAGTCCGGCGCCATGGGCGTCGCGGCGGTGCCGTCCGGTGCCTCCACCGGCACCCGCGAGGCCCTGGAGCTGCGCGACGGCGACGCCACGCGCTTCGGCGGCAAGGGTGTGCAGAAGGCCGTGGAGAACGTCAACGGCGAGATCGCCGAGAACGTCGTCGGCCTGGACGTGCTGCGCCAGGTGTCCCTGGACAACGCGCTCATCGACCTGGACGGCACCGAGAACAAATCCCGCCTGGGCGCCAACGCCATGCTCGGCGTGTCCATGGCCGCCGCCCGCGCCGGGGCCAACTTCATGGGCCTGCCCCTGTACCGCTACCTGGGCGGCGTGAACTCCAAGGTCCTGCCCGTGCCGCTGATGAACATCATCAACGGCGGCGCCCACGCGCCCAACAACCTGGACATCCAGGAATTCATGATCCTGCCCCTGGGCGCGGAGACCTTCGCCGAGGCCCTGCGCATGGGCTCGGAGACCTTCCACGCCCTGAAGAAGATCCTGG
>CAYUIN010000133.1:0-6530 GCA_964444695.1 uncultured Desulfocurvus sp. | reverse complement strand
CGTGGTCGGCGACCACCCGGACAAGGAGGCCATCGAGGCCGTGGCCAACTCCGACCTGCAACTGTCCGAGGCCTTCTCGACCATCACCGAGCAGGCCAAGCTCATCGCCTCCGTGCAGTCCAACTCGCGCTACAAGTCCCTGCGCAAGGGCCTGGACGCCTACCGCGACATGGCCTCTGGCGACTACTCCACGGACATGTTCACGGTCCAGCTCCAGGAGCGCTCCATGCAGTACGGCCTGGCGGCCTACCTCTAAAGCCCCGCGCGCGCCCGGCGTTGACCACGTCCCGGGCGCGCCGTATACAGAAGCGGCACACGAACCAAGGAGCGCCCCGTGAGCCTCTTCGCCCGCCGCCTGCCGCATCTGCTGGCCGCCCTGTACCTGCCCTTCTGGGCCATCCTGGCCATCGAGCCCGTGTCCCGGGAGGTCTGGTGGGCGGAGAACATCCCCGTGATGGGCGTCTTCCTGCTCCTGATCGCCACATACCGCCTGTTCCGCTTTTCCAATGCCGCCTACCTGCTGATGGCCGTCTGGCTGTTCTGGCACACCGTGGGCGGGCACTACACCTTCGCGAACGTGCCCTTCGGCTGGGTCACGGAGCTGTTCGGGTTCGAGCGCAACAATTTCGACCGCATCGGGCACTACTCCATCGGCTTCTACGCCTTCCCCGTGGCGGAGCTGTTGGCCCGCCGCCGCCTGGCCGGGGCCTGGACCGCGACCTTCTTCGCCCTGTTCGCCATCATGGCCCTGGCCGCCGGGTACGAGATCATCGAATGGTGGTACGCGGCGCTGGAAGGCGGCGAGGCGGGCATCGAATTCCTGGGCAGCCAGGGCGACGTCTGGGACGCCCAGAAGGACATGCTCATGGACACCCTGGGCGCCCTGAGCTCGCTGGCGCTGTTCCACCTGCTGCGCCCCGACCGGCGCGAGGCGCGCCGCGGCGGCTTCTGAACGACGCCACGGGAAATCCATTCGACGCAAAGCGCTCCTTGAGGTATACGGGAACCAGTTCCCCCGCACCGGGCGGGGGGGGCACACCCGCTTCACCGCAGCCACCGTCACCGCATGCGAAGCCACCCCACCCCGCTCCTGGTCCTGCTGGCCGTGCTGCTGCTGAGCACGATGTGCCCGGCGTTCGCCGGGCCCCTGCACCTGACCACCGAGGAAACGCGCTGGCTGGCCGCGCACCCCGTGCTGCGCATGGGCGTGGGCGTGGCCTTCCCGCCGTTCCAATACGTGGAGCGCCAGGACGCAACGCCCGTGTTCAAGGGCATGGCCTCGGACTACGCGGCGCTCATCGAGCGGCGCCTGGGCGTGCGCCTGGAGCCGGTGTTCGGCATCCCCTTCGGCAAGGCCCTGGAAATGGGCCGCACGGGCGAGATCGACCTCTTCCCCTGCATCACCAGGACCCCCGAGCGCGAGGAGTTCCTGACGTTCACCGGACCCTACCTGAGCTATCCGCTGGTCGTCGTGGGCCGCCAGGACGCGCCGGTCATCGGCGGCATCCGCGACCTGGGCGGGCGGCGGGTGGCCGTGGTCCAGGCCCTGGCCAACTACAGCAAATTCATCAACGACCTGCCGGACGCCGCGCCGGAGTTCGTGTTCGTGGACACCGTGGCCGACAAGCTACAGGCCGTGGCCCTGGGCCGGGCGGACTACTGCGTGGGCAACCTGGCCGTGGTCAGCCACCTCATCGAGGCCCTGGGCCTGACCAATCTGCGCGTGGTGGCGCCCACGCCCTGGGAGAACAACGACCTGGCCATGGCCGTGCCCAAGGACCGGGCGATCCTGGCGGGCATCCTGGAAAAGACCTTGCAGGCCGTGCCGCGCGAGGAGCGCGACGCCATCGGCCGCCGCTGGATCACCCTGGAATCCGAGCGGCTGGTGGACCTGCGTCTGGTGCTGGTCTGGGGCCTGGGCGGCGGGGTGGTGCTGGCCGGAGTGATCCTGCTGGTGCTCTTCTGGAACCGCACCCTGCGGGCCGAGGTCCGGCGCCGCATCCGCACCGAGGAGGAACTGCGCGCCAGCCGCAAGCACTACCACGAACTGTTCGAAAGCATGTTCAGCGGTTTCGCCGTGCACGAGATCCTCTGCGACGAGGCGGGCACGCCCACGGACTACCGCTTCCTGGAGGTCAACCCGGCCTTCGAGCGGCTCACGGGCCTGACCGCCGAGCAGGTCCTGGGCAGGACCGTGAACGAGGTGCTGCCCGAGACGGAGCCGTTCTGGATCGAGCGCTACGGGAAGGTGGCGCTGACGGGCGAGCCCGCGCGCTTCGAGGAATACAGCGCCGTCCTCGACCGGCACTACGAGATCGCGGCCTACAGCCCGGGCCCGGGCCGTTTCGCGACGATCTTCACCGACGTCACCGAACGCGTGCGGGCCCGGGAGATGCTGGTGCAGTCCGAAAAGATGCTCTCCCTGGGCGGGCTTGCGGCGGGCATGGCCCACGAGATCAACAACCCCCTGGGCGGCATCCTGCAAAGCGCGCAGAACATCCAGCGCAGGCTGGACCCGGGCTTCGGGCCCAACCGGGGCCTGGCCCGCGAATGCGGCCTGGACCTGGCCGCCCTGGACGAATACATGCACCGCCGGGGCGTGCGCCGGATGCTGGACGGCATCACCTCCTCGGGCAAGCGGGCCGCGCGCATCGTGGCCTCCATGCTCTCCTTCAGCCGCGACGAGGGCACCAGCCGCAAGCACTGCCGCCTGGCGGACATCGTGGACGACGCCCTGGACCTGGCGGGCAACGACTACAACCTGCGCGCCAAGCACGACTTCCGCTCGGTGCGCATCGAGCGCGACTACGACCCGGAGATGCCCGCCGTGCCCTGCTCGCGCACGCAGATCGAACAGGTGGTCCTGAACATCCTGCGCAACGCGGCCCAGGCCCTGTCCGGCGCCGAGCCCAAGCCCCAGGAGCCGACCATCCGCATCTCCATCGCCGCCGAGGCGAGCTTCGCCGTCCTGCGCATCGCGGACAACGGGCCCGGGCTGGACGAGGCCGCCAAAAAACGCATCTTCGAGCCCTTCTACACCACCCAGCCCCCGGGCGAGGGCACGGGGCTCGGGCTGTCCCTGTCCTACTACATCATCACCCAGAACCACGGCGGCAGCTTCACCCTGGACTCGGCCCCGGGCCAGGGCGCGGCCTTCACCATCCGCCTGCCCCTGGACTGAACGCGCGAAGGGCCGCCCCCTGCCGGGAGCGGCCCCCAAGTGCAACAGGCCCGCGCGGGCTCAGCCCAGCGCGCACAGCGCGGCGCCCAGGGCGCCGTTCATGTCCGGCTCCTCGGGCACCAGCAACTCCTGCTCCAGGACCTGGCTCAGCAGGCGCACCATGCACGCGTTGCGCGCCACGCCCCCGGCGAAGACCACCGGGGCCTCGAGCCCCACGCGGCGCAGCATGTTCGCCGTGCGCCCGGCGATGCTGGCGTGCAGGCCCAGGGCGATGTTCTCCGGCCGCTGGCCGCCGGCCAGCAGCGAGGTGGCCTCGGTCTCGGCGAACACGGTGCACATGCTGTTGATGGGCAGGGCCGTGTCCCCGGCCAGGGCGTAGGCCCCGAACTCCTCCACCGGGACCTGGAAGACCGTGGCCAGGTGTTCCAGGAACTTGCCCGTGCCCGCCGCGCAGCGGTCGTTCATCTCGAACTTGGCCACGCGCCCGCCCGGGCCCAGGCGGATGGCCTTGGTGTCCTGCCCGCCGATGTCCAGCACGGTACGCGCCTCGGGGAACAGGTGGCGCGCCCCGGCCGCGTGGGCCTTGATCTCCGTCACCGTGTCCACCGGCGCGCCGAGGGCCGCCCCGGCGGCCAGGTCCCGCCCGTAGCCCGTGGCCACGATGCGCTCGGGAGCGACGTCCCGCAGGGCCTCGCGGATCTGGCGCAGCGGGTGGAAGGTGGTGGGCAGGCGCCGGGCCAGGGCCACGGCCCCGTCCCGGTCCAGCACCACCAGCTCCACCGAGCGCGACCCCACGTCCAGTCCGGCGATCATCCTAGGACACCATCTCCACGAAGGCTTCCACGCGGGTTTTCAGCTGCTCCATGTCCTCCATGGAGTAGTCCGTCTCCAGGGAGAGCATGGGCACGCCCCGGGCGGCCAGGATGCGGTCCAGCTTCATGGCCTCGTGGGCGTAGGGCTGGCAGAACATCAGCGCGTAGTGGATCACGCCGTCGGCCTTCTGCGCGGCGGCCAGCTCGGTCACGTTCTGCATCCGCTCGTCGTTGGGCGTGAAGCAGGCGCAGTCGATCTGCATGTAGCGCTCGGCCAGGGCGTCCAGCAGCTCGTCCATGGTCTGGCCGGACTCGTCCACCAGGTCGCGGGTGTTGCGGGTGCCGATGCAGGACTCCTCGCCCACGATGACCGCCCCGGAGCTCTCGACCACGAAGGGCAGCTTCCAGTTGGGCACGGCCATGGGGCAGCCGGAGAGCAGCACGCGCGGCGTCCCCGCCGGGGCCACGCCCTCGCCCTTGGCCACCCGGGCCTCCAGCTCGTCGCACAGCTCGCCGATCTTGGCCGTGAAGCGCTGGGGGTCGTCGTAGAAGCTGATCTGGTTGATGAGCAGCGCGTCGCGCCCGGAGATGGGCGCCGGGTCGGCCGCGCGCAGGGCGTTCAGGCGTTGCAGCACGCGGCGCCGGTCGTTGACCGTCTTGATGGCCGCGCGCAGGCGCTCGGGGGTGATCTTCACGCCCGTGAGCTGCTCGATGCGCTGCATGTAGCGCACGATCTCCGCCCGCCACAGGGCCCGGGCGGACTTGGACTTGGTCTGCGGAACCTCCATCACGTACATCGGGGCGTGGGCCTCGAAGGCCTCGTAGGCCTTCTTCTTGCCGTCGCAGGTGGTCTCGCCGACGATCAGGTCGCAGGACTCGATGTACGGGCACAGGCGCGACAGCTTGAAGCCGATGAAGGACTTGATCAGCGCGCAGGTGCCGCGCGGGACCAGCTCCTCGGCCTTCTCGCTGCCGACCTCGGCCCCGGCGCACAGCCCGACCTGGATGGCGTCGGCGGCCAGGGTCAGCTCCTCGGGCACGAACACGCAGAACGTGCCGATGACCTTGCGCCCGGCGGCCTGGGCGTCCCGCAGCTCCTGGATGCGCAGGCCGTGGACCTCGGACAGCACGAAGTCCATGTATTCCATGCCCTTCAGGCGTCCTTCCTGGGACATGTAGATGTCGCCGTAAAATTTGCCCAGCACTTCGAGCAGCCCGTCGTGGGCCGGGATGTCCAGGTTCAGTTTCTCCCACATCTCCTTGTGATCGCTCATGGCCGCCGCCTCCTTGCATATGGATTGGTGGATGGATGGATCGCCCGCCGGGCGTCCTGCGCGTGTCCGCTGGTCCTTGGGGTCGGCGGTGAGGATACGCGCGATGGCAGCCATAGAACAAATCAATAGTTCCTATTGAAAGATTGGCACCGCCGAGCCGGGCCCGATGCGCCCCGGACGCCTCCCGGGACACCGGGCGCGAGCCTTTACATCCCGTTGGTTTTCGCCCACCATGGCGGCTTCCTTCACCACCAGCGGAGCGGCAATGCGGATCATCGGCGTGGACACGGGCGGGACCTTCACCGACTTCATCTTTCAGGACCCGGGCGGCGGGATCTCCGTCTTCAAGCGCCTGTCCACGCCCCACGACCCGGCCGAGGCCGTGCTGGACGGCGTGTCCCGCGCGCCGGGCCAGGGGCCGCCGCGCGTGGTCCACGGCTCCACCGTGGCCACCAACGCCATCCTGGAACGCAAGGGCGCGGCCACGGCCCTGGTCACCAACCGGGGCTTCACGGACGTCATCGAGATCGGCCGCCAGAACCGCTCGGAGCTGTACGACCTCGCCTGGCGCAGGCCGCAGCACATCGTGCCCCGCGCGCTGCGCTTCGGCGCGCCCGGGCGCCTGGGCAGCGACGGGCGGGCCGTCCAGCCGCTGACCGAGGCCCAGGCACGCGAGGTCGCCCGCGCCGTGCGGGCCTCGGGCGCCGCGTCCTGCGCGGTGTGCCTGCTGTTCTCCTTCCTGGACCCGGAGCACGAACGCCTGCTGGCCCGGGCCCTGGCGGACGAAGGCCTGGCCGTGTCCGCCTCCCACGAGATCCTGGCCGAGTTCCGCGAGTTCGAGCGGACCTCCACCACCGTGGTCAACGCCTACGTCTCGCCCATCATGACCCGCTACCTGACGCGCCTGGCCCGGGCCGTGGAGGACGAGGCGGGCGGCACCCTGTCCGTGATGCAGTCCAACGGCGGGTCCATCGGCGCGGGCACGGCCATGCGCGAGAGCGTGCGGACCATCCTCTCCGGCCCGGCGGGCGGGGCCGTGGGCGCCTTCGAGGCCGGGCGCGCCGCCGGATACGACCGCCTGCTGACCTTCGACATGGGCGGCACCAGCACCGACGTGGCGCTCATCGACGGCGCCCTGCCCCTGACCACGGACTGCGTCATCTCCGGCTACCCCGTGCGCGTGCCGATGATCGACATCCACACCGTGGGCGCGGGCGGCGGCTCCATCGCCCGCATGGACGCCGGGGGCGCCCTGGCCGTCGG
>CAYUIN010000132.1:0-6540 GCA_964444695.1 uncultured Desulfocurvus sp. | reverse complement strand
CAAACCCCCCTCCCCAATCACGGGATTCTTAAGGGCGAAAGCCCTTAAGCCGCCGGAGGCAATCTAGCCTAACGCTACCGACCCCCCTGCAACTCCTCCACACCGACCCATTCGGGCACGCATTCCACACACTCCCCATCGGGCAGCACGACGCGCCATGCGTGGAGCATCATGCGTTCGGCCTGGTCGGGCCTGCCGTATTTGCGGTCGCCGAGGATGGGCAGGCCGCGGCTGGCGAGTTGGGTACGGATCTGGTGTGTGCGGCCGGTGCGCAGGTCGATTTCGAGCAGCGAGGTGGTGGTGTCGGTGCCCAGGCAGCGGGCGAGGGCCAGGGCGGGTTTGCCGGAGCCGGTGGTGACGCGTTGCTGTCCGGGGGTGCCGGTTTTTTGCAGCTCGTCGTGCATGGTCAGGGTGGTGGACGGGTCGAGGTGTCCGTGGATGCGGGCGAGGTAGAGTTTGCGGACGGTGTGTTGTGCGAAGGCGTCTTGGAGGTCGCGCAGGCCTTGGTAGGAGGTCCCGGCGAGCAGGATGCCGGAGGTATCGCGATCGAGGCGGTGTGCGGGGGTGGGTGTGAAGGGGGCTGTGGGGAACATGGCGCGCAGGCGTTCGGAGGCGGCGTCTGTGTGTCCGGTGCCGGGTTGTGTGGGCAGTCCGGCGGGTTTGAGCAGGGCGATCCAGCCGTCGCCCTGGGCGAGAATGGGCAGTGGGGGGAGGGGGGTGGTGGAGTCGGGTTCCGGGGTGGCCGGTCGCAGTGGGGGGATGCGGACGGTTTGTCCGGGGCTCAGGCGGTCGAAGGGTTTTTTGCGGCCGCCGTCGACGCGGACCTGTCCGGTGCGGATGATGCGCATCAGCAGGGAGCCGGGGGTGTCCGGGCCGAGGCGGCGGGAGAGGAATTGGAGGAGTTTTTGTCCGCCTTCCTCGGGGGAGACCAGGATGTGCCGGACGCCGTGTCCGGGGTGTTCGTCGCTCATGGTGCGAGCCTACTTGATATAGGCGGGCAGGAACAGGGCCAGTTCCGGGAAGAGCATGAGCAGGGCGATGCACACGGCGTAGGCGCCGAGGAAGTAGGTGATGCCCCGGAAGATTTTGGAGATGGGCACGCCGGTGGCCATGCTGGAGACGATGAAGGCGGAGACGCCCACGGGCGGGGTCACGGCGCCCAGGGTGGTGACGATGGTCACGATGATGGAGAACCAGGTCGGGTCGTAGCCCATGGCGTCGGCCATGGGGAAGAAGATGGGGATGGTGATCAGCAACAGCGCCAGGGCGTCCATGACGGCGCCGCCGATGACGTAGATGATGCAGATGATCAGGATCACGACCCAGTGGGAGACGTCCAGGGAGGAGACCCAGTTGGCGGCCTCGAAGGGCAGCCGGGTGACGGCCAGGAAGCGTCCGAAGACCACGGCGCCGGTGACGATCATGAAGATCATGCAGGACACGCGCAGGGTATCGGCGCAGGCGGCGACGAAGCGTTTCCAGGTCAGCTGTCTGGCGGCGGTGCTGATGACGATGGCGATGGCCGATCCTGCGGCGCCCGCCTCGCTGGGTGTGAACAGCCCGGCGAACAGGCCGCCCATGACCATGGCGAACAACAGCAGCATTTCGATGGACCCGGGCAGGGAGCGGAGCTTGTCGCGCAGGCTGGTCTTGGGACCGGCCGGGGCCCAGTCCGGGTGGCGGCGGCAGACGAGCCACACGGTGGCCAGGAACAGGCCGGTGAGCAGCATGCCGGGGATGAGGCTGGCCCAGAAGAGTTTGGCGATGGACTGTCCGGTCTGCAGGCCGATGATGATCAGCACCACGGACGGCGGGATGACCACGCCCAGGGTGGAGCCCACGGCCACGGCGCCGGTGGAGAGCACGGGGTTGTAGTTGTACTTCTTCATTTCCGGCAGGGCCACGGTGCTCATGGTGGCGGCGGTGGCGGTATTGGAGCCGGAGATGGCGGAGAACCCGGCGCAGGCCAGGATGGTGGACATGGCCAGCCCGCCGCGGACCTGTCCGGTCCACTGGTAGGCGGTGTTGTAGAGCCGTTTGTTGACGCCGCAGTGGAAGCAGATCTGGCCCATGAAGATGAACAGGGGGATGACGGTCAGCCCGTAGGAGGAGAAGACCTGCCAGAACTCGGTGCCCAGCATGCCCAGGGCGGCGTTCAGGTTGATGACGTGGGCGAAGCCGAGGAAGCCGACGATGCCCATGGCGAAGCCCACGGGCATGCGCAGCAGGAACAGGATGGCCAGCAGGGCCCCGATGCCGGTGAGTCCGATGGCGGCCAGGCTCATGCGCGTCGTCCTCCGGTCAGGGCCATGAGGAAGTCGCGCACCAGCGTCAGCGCTAGCACGGCGCAGCCCAGGGCCACGGTGAACACGAACGGGTGGTAGACGAGGTGCAGGTCTTCGGACAGCTCGCCGAACTCGATGAGCGAGAAGCCGAACAGCGAGGTGCGCCAGGCCACGAGGAGAAAGAATATGCCGCAGGCCAGGTGGGACACGGCGTCGATGGCGCGTTCCAGGCCTTTGGGCAGGGCGCCCTGGAACATGGTCAGGGCGATGTGGCCCTTCTTGAGCTGGGTGGGCGCCAGGGCCAGGGAGCAGACCAGCGCGCCCAGAAAGCCCATCAGCTCGTAGGTGCCGCGGATGGGATCGTTCATGGCGCCGCGCATGAACATGTTGGCGCAGGCCAGGCACATCATGGCCACCAGCAAGACCCCGCCCAGGGCCAGCAGGATTTTGGAAGCCGCCTCGCAGAAGGCGTCGAGCAGGGCGATGAATTTCATGGCGCGGTCTTCAAAAAAGCGCCGGGGAGCACCAGCTCCCCGGCGCGAATCAGCATGATGGATCGGCTACTTGTCGAACTTGGCCTTGAGGGCCTTGGCTTCGGCCAGGATCGCCTCGGCGTCCACGCCCTTTTCGGTGGCGGACTTCTTCCAGGCGTCGATCATTTCGGCCAGCAGGGCGTCGGCCTTGGCCATTTCCTCGGCGGGCATCTCGGAGACCTCGATGCCGTACTTCTCCTTGGACCAGTTCAGGGACTCGGTGACGTGGTCGTCCAGGTACTTGCCGGTCCACTCGGCCTGCTCGGCGCCCAGGTCGTCCAGGACCTTTTTCACGTCGGCGGGCAGGGCGTTGTACTTGTCCAGGTTCATGATCACCGCGAACGGGTAGAGCACGAGGTTGGTCACGGTCTGGTAGTGCAGGTGCTCGGCGAAGTTGAAGTCCTTGAGCCAGTCGAAGGAGGACAGCACGCCCTTGATCAGGCCCTTCTGCAAGGCCTCGGGGGCCTCGGAGGCGGGCATGGACACCGGGGTGGCGCCCAGCAGCTCGAGCACCTTGGAGGCGCCGCCGGAGGCGCGCAGCTCCAGGCCCTTCAGGTCCTCCAGGGAGCTGACGGGGACCTTGCTCATGATGTTGGACGGGGCGCTGGTGAACAGGGTCAGGACCTTGACCCGGGAGAACTCCTTGGGCGTGTGCGCGGCGTACAGGGCCCACAGGGCCTTGCTGGCGGCGGTGGCGCTGGTGAAGCCCAGGGGCTGCTCGAAGACGCTCATCATCGGGAACACGCCGGGCTGGTACGCCAGGGAGATGCAGCCGATGTCGGCCTGGCCCTGGATGACGCCGCTCCACATGTTCTTGGCGCCGAGCAGGGTGGAGCCGGGGTAGGTCTGGATGGCGATCTGGCCGCCGGTGCGGGCCTCGACCTCGTCGGCCCAACGCTCCATCTGCACGCAGGGGAACGTGGGCGCGGGCGGGAAGTTGGCGTAGGACAGGGTGGTGGCGGCGCTGGCGGGCGCGGGCCACCAGGAGACGAGAGCCGCGAGCGCGATGGCGGCAAGGGCGAACAGGGCCGTGCGGCGTTTGCTGATTGCCGTGGGTCGATGTGCTTTCATGGTTCCAGTCTCCATTGTTTAGGGGATCCCCCCGGGCCCCTGTCCCGGGTTCGGATTATTCCGCGTCCTTGGCCACCGGGGCGTCGATCTTGTCCTGATCCAGGCTGTAGGCCAGGATCATGGTCTTGCGCGTGCTGAAGCCCGACGGACCCGGATAGGTGTTCAGGCAGACGAACAGGTCGATGGTCCCGTCGTTGTTGAGGTCGGCCAGGCCGTAGTCGGCCACCGTGCCCTTGATGCGGCGGGTCTTCCAGGCCAGGGACAGGCCCACGCCGTCCCAGAACATGGAGTGGATCTCGCCGTTGGGGAAGAAGCGGTAGCGCTCGAAGAACTGCGCCGCCACCGAGATGTCCTTGTTGACCAGGATCTCGAACTTCCCGTTGCGGTCCACGTCGGAGACGACCATCCGCAGCGGGATGTAGTACATGTTGGTGAACTGGTCGCGGTAGGTGTTGAAGCCCTGGATCGTGTCCGGGACCTCGAAGCCCAGCGCCGAGCCGCCGAACTGGTCCATGGTCGTGGCCTGCAGGTCGAAGCGCGGCGTGTAGACCCGGATGCGGTCCTCGTTGTCGATGACCAGGATCTTATAGTCCGTGCCTTCCTCGGGCAGGAAGGCGAAGTTGAAGACGTTGGCCGTCTCGGGCAGGGGCACGCGCTTGGACAGCGAATACTCGCCGCCGATCTTGACCACCTCGTAGACCGGGGTCTCGTTGAGCACGTTGTTGCGGCCCGGGCGCTGGCCCACCAGGGTGTCCTGGAAGGTCGGCGGCATCTTGACCACGTTCAGGAACAGCCGGATGCGCTCGGCCACCGTCGTGAAGTGGTTGCCGTCGAAGTTCAGGATGTACGAGGAGGGCTCCTCGTTGAAGTACCCGGAAACCACGATCTCCATGTGGCCGTCGCGGTTGATGTCGATGAGCGAGACGTTCAGCAGCACGGTGCGCACGCCCGGGTTGATCTCGTCCAGGGGCATGAACTGGTCGCCTTCCAGACGGTAGGCATACACCGTGTGCTCGCCCAGGACGATGATCTCGTTCTTGCCGTCGGCGTCCACGTCGCCCACCACCATGCCGGAAGAGACGTAGGGCAGCGAGGGGCTGCGCCAGCGGCCCGGGGTCTCCGTGCCGCCCTGGTAGCGGAACTGCGGGTTGAGGTAGAACTCCTGGGTCTCGTTGCGCTCGTTGTGGATCAGCTCCGGGTTCAGGCGGTTGACGCGCTGCTTGCCGGAATCGGCGGCGGCGACGGCGGGCGCCTGACGGTTGAAGACCCCGGCGTTGACCTGCTTGGCGACGGTCTCCAGGGTCGGGATCAGGGCGCTGATGGTCGTCTGCGCACTCTCGGGCGCGGTGCCCTCGGGGCCGGTGGTGCGCACGTCCACGCTGCACTGGTCGCCCAGGATGGTCACGCTGCCCCAGACCAGATAGTCCACGCCCAGGGACGGCAGCATGGCCGTGGCGGCCTCGTCGCCCGCAGGGGCCTCTTTCACCGCCTCCGCGACCTTGTCCTTGGACAGGGGCACGAACTTGTCGGCCCAGGTCAGCCGGGAAATGAGCATGTCCTGGATGCCGCGGCCCAGGTACTGGTACTTGTCGGGCCCGTTGATCGTGAACGGCAGAACGGCGAAGGTCTTCGCGGGTTCCTGCGCCCGCGCGGGGCCGGGCAGAAGCAGGGCGGCAGCCAGAACGAGAGCCGCCAGCATGCGGTAACAACCCATCTATGCGCTCCTTCGAAAGGTTTCTTTGCCGGGCACGGAGCCCGGACGGAATTGCGTCGACAGCCCCCGGCACCCGTGACGGATGCGGTACCAGGGGCGAAATGCACGCACTTCCTTAGCACCTTCTTTCCCGGGACGCAAAAGATTCATGAGCCGTGCGGGCGCCCGGCAGGCATTGTGAAATCGGGCCCGCCCGGGTATCCTGGGCCCCACGGCGACACCCCCAGGAACCCAACGGAACATCCCATGAACAGCCCCGAGAACTCCGGCCGCGACGGCCGCACCTTCCGACTGGCCTGCCCGGAACAGGACATCCCCCTGGCACTGGCACTGCTGCACGACCAGGGCTACCGCTGGGAGCAGGAACCCTTCTCCCCACTGGCCATGCGCCTGACCTCGGAACCACGCCCCCTGGGCGGCAGCGCCGCCAACTTCTTCGGGCTCATCCACATCCAGGACAAGTCCTCCATGCTCCCGCCGCTGCTCCTTGACCCCGCGCCCGGCACCCCCGTCCTGGACCTCTGCGCCAGCCCCGGCAGCAAGACCGGGCTGCTGGCACTGCGCACCGGCCCCACCGGCCTCGTCCTGGCCAACGAACCCAACCGCGCCCGGCTCGAAACCCTGCGCCGCACCCTGGACCGCGTCAACGCCACTCCCTGCGCCACCTGCTCCTTCCCCGGACAGAACATCCCCCTGCGCGACGACTCCTGGCCCGCCATCCTCCTGGACCCGCCCTGCTCCGGCCTCGGTACCCTGGACAAACACCCCGAAGCCAAACGCTGGCAAGGCGACAAGGCCCTGCCCCTGGTCCAGCTGCAACGCGAAATCCTGACCCGCGCCGCCGCACTCCTGGCTCCCGGCGGCCGGCTGCTCTACTCCACCTGCCCCACCGTGTGGATGATCCTCTCGGCCGAGCGAATGCTGCCTGTCTCCCGTG
>CAYUIN010000131.1:0-6570 GCA_964444695.1 uncultured Desulfocurvus sp. | reverse complement strand
CACCTTCAACACCATCGCGGGCTCCATGCCCACGGCGGGCGGTTCCTAAACCGCGCACCGCGACGCGCGGGACGATATTTGCGCCCTGTGGCGCAAGTGGGCGGAGGCGCCCCATCATCCCCCACCGCGCCTCCGCCCGCCTTCCCGGGCCTGTCCACCCGGCGTCCCGCCCGAGCCACAAGGAGACGGCTATGGACGCCCTGCACCATATCATCCTGGCCCTGATCCTGCTGGCGGCGACGGTCACCGACCTGCGCTCCCGGCGGATTCCCAACCTGCTCACCTTTCCCGCCATGCTCCTGGGCCTGGCGCTCAACGCGGCCCACGCGGGCCTGCCCGGCCTGCTCTTTTCCCTGGGCGGCCTGGGCCTCGGCCTGGGGCTGATGCTCGTGCCCTTCCTGTTCGGGGTCATGGGCGCCGGCGACGTCAAGCTGCTGGCCGCCGCCGGGGCCTTCCTCGGCGCGGGCGGCGTGCTCAAGGCCTTCTTGTTCACCAGCCTGGCGGGCGGGGCCTACGCGCTGATCGTCCTGGCCGCGAGCCCGGCGGCGCTCAGGCGGATGCTCTCCGCCATCCGCGACACCTTCGCCCTGTTCCTGGCCACGCGCAGCTTCGCCTACCACCCGGCGGACACCGGCCGACTGCCCAAGCTGGCCTACGGCGCGGCCATCGCCGCCGGAACCATCGCCTCCGTGCTGCACACCGGCGGCGCGGCGGCATTCATCCCCGGCTGGGCCTGGGCCTAAGGAGCGACGACCATGCGCAAGACCGCCCTCATCCAACTCACCCTGGCCCTCGTGCTGTCCCTGGGCGCGGGTGTGCTCATCTTCCGCTGGATGAACGCCCGCACCGCCCCCGGGCCCGAGGCCGCCCAGGTCACCAGCCAGGTCATGGTCGCCGTGGCCGCCGAGAGCCTGGCGCGCGGCACCAAGCTCAGCGAAGACCACGTCCGCCTGGTGCCCTTCTTCCCCCAGAGCGTGCCCCAGGGCGCGTTCAACGACCCCGCCCGCCTGGACGGCCGCCTGCTGGCCGCCGACGTGGGCAAGGGCGAACCGCTCACCGAGTCCCGCCTGCTGGGCGCCGAGGCCACTGCGGCGGGCGTCAGCACGCTGATCACCCCGGGCATGCGGGCCGTGGCCGTCAAGGGCAACAAGGTCATGGGCCTGTCCGGCTTCGTGCGCCCCGGCAACCGGGTGGACGTGCTGGTGACGGTGGACATCGCCCAGGGCGACGGCCGCGACCACGCCTTCACCAAGACCGTGCTGGAGAACATCAAGGTCCTGGCCACGGGCACGGAGCTGGAAGTCTCCGGCGACGACGGCGAGGCCGCCTCGGTGGACGTCTACACCCTGGAGATGAGCTCCGAGGAGAGCGAGCGCCTGGCCTTCGCGGCCACCAAGGGCACCCTGCACTTCGCCCTGCGCAACCCAGACGAAGGCACGGGACTGACGACCCCCGGCGTGGACGTGGACGACCTCGTGGCCTCGTTGCAGTCGCGCCCGCGCGGCTCCGCCCGCGCCGCGGCCCGACCCGAGACCCGGGTCGAACTGATCACCGGCACCAGCCGCCGGACGCTGAGGTTCCAGCATGCGCCCTCGAACTGACCGCACAGCCGCCCCGGCCCCGGCCCTGATCCCGGCGCTCCTTCTGGCCTGCGCCCTGGTCCTGGCCGCCGCGCCCGCCCGGGCCGCCGAGCCCTTCGCGCCCGGCGCCATCGAGCTGACCAGGGGCAAGTCCATGGTCCTGGACAGCACCGAGGCCCTGAGCCGCATCTCCCTGGCCGATCCCGAGATCGCCGAGATCCTGCTCTTGTCCCCGCATCAGGTGTACCTCACCGGCCGGGCCACGGGCTCCACCAACCTCACCCTGTGGGGCCTCACGGGCCGCGTCTCCCGGGTCTACGACGTGACCGTCGCCCCGGACGTGGCGGCCCTCAAGGAGATGCTGCACACCCTGCTGCCCGAGGAGACCGGCATCCGCGTGATGACCGCCGGGGACTCCATCACCCTGTCCGGCACCGTGTCCAGCGCCACTGCACTGTCCACGGCCCTGGATACGGCCGAGCTGTACGCGCCCGAGCACGTCTCCAACATGCTCGGCGTGGGCGGCGTGCACCAGGTGATGCTGGAGGTGCGCATCGCCGAGATGCACCGCAGCGTGCTGGAAAAGATCGGCATCGACCTCAACTACTATTTCGGCGGCGACTTCGCCTTCACCCTGCTGAACGACCTCTTCGCCCTGGACGACAAGGGCCCGCTGCCGCTCAACTCCCAGTCCGCCGTGCAGAACGGCGCCCTGGACGCCGGGAACCTGCGCGTCAACTCCGGGCGCAACGGCATGTTCCGCCTGCACCAGGGCACGCGGACCCTGACGGGCTTTCTGGACGTGCTCAAGACCAACGGGCTGATCAAGGTCCTGGCCGAGCCGACGCTGATCTGCCGCAGCGGGGAGCAGGCGCAGTTCCTGGCGGGCGGGGAGATCCCCGTGCCCGTGCCCCAGGGCCTGGGCACCGTGGCCATCGAATACAAGCCCTACGGCGTGGCCCTGGCCTTCACGCCCACGGTCCTCACGGGCGAGCGCATCAGCCTGCAGGTCTTCCCCGAGGTATCCGAGCTGGACTACTCCAACGCCATCCAGGTCTCGGGCTTCACCATCCCGGCCATCACCAGCCGCCGCACCTCCACCACCGTGGAGCTGGGCGACGGCCAGAGCTTCGCCATCGCCGGGCTGCTCCAGGACGACGTGCGCGAATCGGCCAAGAAGTACCCCGTGCTGGGCGAGATCCCCGTGCTGGGCATGCTGTTCCGCTCCAACCAGTTCCAGAAGGCGGAGACCGAGCTGGTGATCATCGTCACCCCGCACCTGGCCAAGCCCCTGGACATGGCCAGGCAGAGCCTGCCCACGGACCACTTCACCGAGCCCAGCGAGTTCGAGTTCTTCGTGATGGGCAAGATGGAAGGCGGCGCGCAGCCCGCCGTGCGCGCCACGCGCCCGCCCATGACCCGCGACGTCAACCTGCCGACTCCTTCCGGCCCGGCCTCGGGCATGGAAGGCGAGTTCGGCCACATCCTCGGACAATGAGCGGCAGCGATGCGCACCCGACACGCCATACCCAAGCCCCCGGCCCGGCCCGGCATCATCGCCGTGGAGGTCGCGCTTTTGCTGCCGCTGTTCATGTTCCTGCTGTTCGTGGGCATCGAGTTCGGGCGGATGTTCTGGATCAAGACGGTGATCAACGACGCCGCCGCCGAGGGCGCGCGCCTGGCGATCCTCAACGAGCCCACGGACGCCGAGGTCCGCGACGCCGTGCGCGAGCGGCTGCGGACCCAGGGCGTGGAGACCGGGGCGGCCGTCACCGTCGGCCCGCGCGAGGCCGGCCGCCCCGTGGCCGTCACCGTGGACGCGGACCTGGACATGCTGGTGCTGCCCGACGGCCTGGCGGCCATGCTGGGCACCCCGCGCATCACCTCCACCTCAACCATGACCCACGTCAACTAGGCGGGAACCAAGCGATGCGACGCAAGCGCCAAAGCGACGGGCAGACCAGGAACGGATCGGTGGTCATCGAGTTCACGCTGATCACGACCCTGGTGCTGCTGCCGCTGCTGGTGGGCGCGGCGGACTTCGCCCTGTACCTCAACGCCCGGCACATCGTGGCCCGCGCGGCCAACGAGGGCGTGATGCTCGCCGTGCAGGGCCTGGACCCCGCGCCCCGGGTCCTGGAATACCTCGCCCTGGCGGGCCTGAGCCCCGCCAAGGCCGCCGTGACCCTCACGGCCTCGGACGCGGTCCCCGTCACCGGGACGCGCATGACCCTGACCGCCAGCTACGAGGTCGAAGGCCTCGTGGCGGCGCCCTTCGTCCCCGCCCTGGAGCGCCTGACCCAGGTCCGGGTGCAGGCCGTGGGACGGCACATCTAGGAGCCCGACGTGAAGCACGCGCGCACACTTTGCACAGACCGGTCCGGGGCCGTCGGCATCCTCGTCGCCCTGTCGCTGACGGTGCTGGTCGGGTTCTGCGCCTACGCCGTGGACCTGGGCTTTTTGCACATGAAGCGCGGCGAGCTGCAGACCGCGGCGGACAACGCCGCCCTGGCCGGGGCCGTGGCCCTGCTCTCCCTGCGCGGGGACGCGGCGGGCGTGCGCGCCGTGGTGGTGGACTACGCCCGGGCCAACCTCTCCGAGCAGGACGAACCCGCCGCCGCCGTGGGCACGGCGGACGTCCGCCTGATCGCCACCGGCGCCCTGAGCGGGGACCCGGACGCCGTGGAGCTGACCGTCAGCCGCACCCGCGCGCGCGGCAACCCGGTGTCCCTGTTCTTCGGCCGCGTGCTGGGCACGGACGACGCCGAGCTGACGGTCACGGCCCGCGCGGCCCTGGCCCCGGTCTGCTCCAGCCAGTGCGTGAAGCCGTTCATCGTGCCCGCCAAGTTCAACTGGGACGACCAGGCCTCCTCCAATTCCAAGTACCGCGACAACGGCGAACTGGACGTGGACAGCCCCGAGGAGATGCAGAGCATCGAGGTCCAGGGCTACGACAATTCCGACGTCGGCACGCGCATCACCCTCAAGTACGGCGACCCGGGCGCGACCATGGTGCCCAGCCAGTACAGCCCCGTGGACTTCCCGCCCGTCAACAAGGGCGTGCCCGTCACCGGCGCGGCGGAATACAAGGCCAACCTGGGCGGCTGCGAGGGCTCCAACCGCGTACTGGTGGAGCTGGGCGACGAGCTGTACCTCGAGCCCGGCAACATGGTCGGCCCCACCTCCGCCGGGCTGACCGACCTCTTGGCCGACGACCCCTTCGCCACCTGGGACGAGGCCACGGGCTCCGTGCAGGGCAGCGCCTTCGCCGACCCGCTGTCCAGCCCGCGCGTGGCCGTCATCGCCTTTTTCGACCCGCGCTACCCGCCGGTCTCCGGCCGCAACACCCTGATGGTCCACCAGCTCGGCGCGGTGTTCATCGAGGGCGAGGGCCAGGACAACGGCTCCATCCAGGCCCGGTTCATGAACACCGTGGCCCGCTCGCCGCACCCCGCCGCGGGCGAATGCCTGATCTACCTGCCCCGGCTGGTGCTCGATTCGTCGCGCGGGGCCTGAGCCATACGAGGACACGACCATGCATGCACGACGCACGACCCGAATGACCGCCCTGGCCGCCCTGGCCGCCGCCCTGCTCGTTTGCGCCTGCGCCCCCAACTCCGGGGACCGGCCCTTCGGCCAGGCCTACACCGAGCAGTACCAGCAGCAGCTGGTGGGCGCGGCCTACGCCCCGCCCGCGCCTGTGGAGGGCCTGGACGGCCCCGTGGCCAAGCGGGCCATGGACCGCCACCGCGACCCCGACGCCGAAAAGGGCCCCAGCTTCGCCGAAGTCCTCGAAAGCCTGATGGAAAAGTAGGAGAGACGCCATGACCGCGCCCTGCCCCGTGACCCTGCTGCTGCACAGCGCCCGCGCCGCCCAGGCCCTGGCCGAGCTGGTGGACGCCCATCCGGGCTTCGCCGCCGCCGCGCCCGGGTCCGCCGCGCCCGAAGGCGCCGAGGCGCCCGCCGGGCTGGTGATCTACGAACTGGGCCAGGACCCCGCCGGGGATTTCGAGCGCATCGCCCGCCTGCTGGCCGGGGGCCGCGCGGCGGAGGTCTTCGTCACCGCCGCCGTCAAGGACCCGGACCGCATCATCCAGGCCATGCGCGCCGGCGTCAGCGAATTTCTGCCCTGGCCCATGCAGGCCGAGGACATCCACGGCGCCCTGGACCGCTTCGCGGCGAGGCGAAGCGGCACCCCGCGCGAAGACCGTCCGCGCGGAGACCGGGGCGCCCGGGGCCGGGTGTTCCACGTCTTCGGGGCCAAGGGCGGAACCGGGGTCACGACCCTGGCCGTGAACGCAGCCGTGCAGACCGCCCGCATGGGCGGCTGCCGGCCCACGGCGGACGCGGCCACGGCACTGCTCCCCGCCGTGCTGCTGGACGCCCGGATGCCCCTGGGCGAGGCCCCGCTGTTCCTGGATTTCGACTACACCTACACCTGGGTCGAGGCCGCGCGGAACCTGGCGCGGGTGGACGCCACCTTCCTGGAAAGCCTGGTCACGCGGCACGCCAGCGGCCTGGACGTGCTGGCCGCGCCGGACAGCCTGGAAGGCGCCGGGGCCGTGACCCCCGAGGCCGCGCGCACCGTGATCCGCCACCTGCGCAGGATGTACGGCGCGGTGTTCGTGGACGGCAGCCCGTACCTGGACGAGATCTCCCTGGCCCTGATGCACGAGGCCGACGAACTGCTGCTGGTGCTGACCCTCAGCCTGCCCTGCCTGGCGGGCACGCGCAAGATACTGGAAACCTTCGGCAACCTGGACGGCGGCCTGGCGGACAAGGTGCGCCTGGTGGTCAGCCGCCACCTCTCGCGCTCGGAGATCAGCGTGGCCGAGGCCGAAGACCTCCTGGGGCGCCCGGTGTTCTGGAAGATCCCCAACGACTACGAGGCGACCATGGCGGCCATCAACCAGGGCCGCCCCCTGGCCGACGCCGCGCCCAAGTCCCCGGCCGCCAAGGCGCTGTCCGGGCTGGCCCGGGCCCTGGCCCC
>CAYUIN010000130.1:0-6574 GCA_964444695.1 uncultured Desulfocurvus sp. | reverse complement strand
GTCCAAGGTCATCCTGGTGGGCGAAATCCGCGACCACGAGACCATCGACATCGCCCTGCAGGCGGCCGAGACCGGCCACCTGGTGCTGGGCACGCTGCACACGGCCGACGCCGGGCAGACCGTGAACCGCATCATCGGCATGTTCGACCCGTCCGAGGAGCACCTGATCCGCCAGCGCCTGGCCGAGGCGCTGAAATTCGTCGTCTCCCAGCGCCTGCCGCAGAAGGCGGGCGGGGGCCGGGTGGCGGCCTTCGAGATCATGCGCAACAACCTGCGCGTGAAGGACCTCATCCAGAACGGCGAGGGCGGCGAGAAGACCTTCTACAACATCGTGGAGCAGGGCGACGCCTACGGCATGATGACCTTCGACCAGTGCCTGGCGGCCCAGTTCTCCAGCGGCCTGATCACCGAGGAAACGGCCCTGACCTACGCGTCGGACCGTTCCAACCTCATGCAGCGCCTGGACAAGATCAAGACCCAACGCGGCGAGCAGGTCACGGACATCACCGGCCTGGAACTGGACGCCGAGTACAACGGGTAGGGGGATGCGATGATCGTCAAGAGCCCATACGTCAACAAGGAATTCAACCTTCCCGACGAGAAGCTGCCCGCCGCCCAGCGCTTCGCGCTCAAGTGCCCGTTCACGGGCAAGCGCATCGTCTTCGAAAAGCAGGACGACGGCAGCTACCTGGTCAGCGCGGGCGAGTCCATGTCCCAGCAGCCCGCCGAGACCCCGGCCAAGGAGCCCGAGCCCCAGCGCCCGGCCCTGAAGCTCCCCCAGGTGGAGCCGGACATCTACGCCCCCGGCACCAAGGTCGCCTTCCTGTTCCTGGACGGCGGCTGGCTCGCGGCGGCCGAGACGTTCTTCAAGACCAAGGGCTTCGCCGTGAGCACGGCGGGCGACGAGCTGACCGCCATCGCCAAGCTGCGGCTGAACAACTACGACGTGGTCCTGGCTTCGGACGGCGCCAAGTGCGGCCACCTGTGCGAGGAGGTCGCCTCCTGGCACGGCGGCAAGCGCCGCGGGGTGAACTTCATCCTCGTGGGCGATCGCGGCCGCAGCAACGACCCGCAGGCGGCCTTCGTCAGCGGCGCCAACGCCTATCTGGCCCTGGCGGACGAGGCCCAGGCGGGGGACTTGCTGGAAGGTGCCCTTACGGGGTATGACATGCACTACCAACTTCTGGAGATGGCCAAGAAACACGTGGAAGGATAGACGCGGGAGCCGATGGATTCCAACGCAACGACCCTCCAGTCCAGGCTGCTGAACTGCCTGGAAACCATCATTGAGCTGGAAAGGGACCTGGAACGTCTCGAACTGGGGCACGTGCTGCTTTCCGAATTCAGCCAGCTCAAAACATTCATGGAACGTATCGACCAGGTCACGGTCGATGAAGAGGACGTGCGCCGCATCGAGGCGGCCACGTCCAATTTTTTGGACGAGCTGAAGGTTCCGCTGGGGCTGCTCAAGGAAGCCCTGAACAAAGGGCGCCCGGTGCAGTGAGCGTATGAGACCAAGAGGCATTTTTCTTGCATTTCTGCTTGTTCTGAACGTGTTCCTCGGCTATCGCCTAGTTGCGGGGGACACGGGGCTGCTGGCCTATTTCGAGCTCAGGGACCGCTACCGCCAGATGGAGCGGCGCCTGGCCGAGGCCGACGACCGCAGCCGCGATTTGTCGCGCGAGATTCGGCTGCTGCGCACGGACAGGGAATACCTGGAAGGCCGCATCCGCGTGCGCATGAACTACGTGGGGGAGGGCGAGACGCTGTACCTCTTCCCCGACGAGGCGCAACCCGGCGCCTCGCAAGACTCTCTGGGGGCCGCGCAGGATGATGACAAAAATTAACTGGTTCAAGGAAGTCCTGGAGCTCGAGCCCGGCTCGAAGGTCTTTTTCCCGCTGGCCCGGTTGTACTTCGACGACGGCGCCCACGGCGAGGCCCTGGCCACCCTGCGCCACGGCCTGGAGCGCAACCCGGACCACCTCGAAGCCCGCTTCATGCTGGTGGAGATCCTGATGCGCCTGGGCCGCGAGGAAGAGGCCGCGGACGAGGTCCGGACCATCACCGGCATGCTCTCGCGCTACCCGTCGTTCTTCCGCGTCTGGGCCAAGAACGCCGCCCTGGCCTCCAAGGACTCGGCCATGGCCCTGACCTTCCTGGCCGCCAGCTTCCAGGGCTCGCCCATCTCCTGGTCCCAGGTCATCGAGCGCGGGCTGGACGCCTTCTTCGGCGGCAACGGCGAGGACAAGGCCCCGGCTCCCAAGAAGAAGAAACCCGCCCCGGCCAAGAAGGCCGCCGAGACCGACCCCAACATCCGCACCCGGACCATGGCCGACCTGCTGGCCGACCAGGGCGATTTCGAGGGCGCGCTGACCATTTATGAAGAGCTGGCGGACGGCGCCGACGGCCGCGAGGCCGACGAGCTGATGGCGCTCATCGAGAAGATGCGCCTGAAGCTGAAGAAGGGCGCCCCGGCCCCCGAACCCGCCCAGCCCGAGGCCGACGAGGCCGACGGCGGCGCCCCGGACGAGGACCTGGCCGAGCTGGTGGACGACGTGGGCCTGGCCCCGGTGCCCGGCCTGGACGTGGACGTGGACCTGGACGACGCCGACGACGGGCTGGATTTCGAGCCCTCGGGCGGGGCCCAGCCCATGGACGTCCCGGACATCGAGGACACCGACGGCTTCGACGCCCAGGCCCTGCTGGACGACCTGCTCTCGGGCGACGGCGACGGCGAGCTGGGCGAGGACGGCGGCGATTTCGAGGCCGGACCGGACGCCGACGACGAGCTGGAATTCGAGGACGACGCGCTGGCCGACCTGGAGGACATGCAGGCCGAGCCCGAGGGCGAGGACGATCTCGAGGCCCCCGCCGAGGACGAGGCCCCGGCCCCCGGCCTGCCCGGGCAGGACAGGCTGCTGGAAACCCTGGAGGCCCTGGCCGAGCGCCTGGAAGCCCGCGCCGCCACGTAAGGCCGCGCGCCGTTCACGGCCCGCCGCGCCCGCCCCGCGCCCCGCGCCCCCCGGCGCCGGAGGCGGGCGCCGTCGCGCAGAGGGCCGCGAAGTTTCTCCTTGAAGAAACCGCCCATATTTGTCACATCTCCGGGGGGCGCGGCCCGTCTGCCGCACTCTTCCCCGTAACCGCCCAGACGAGGGATTGCACGTTGAAACGACTGCGCACCGCACTGATCATGGCCGCCGTCCTGGCGCTCCTTTCCGGTTGCGAGACTTTGGAAAAGTCCTGGGACTCCACCTGGGGCACCACCAAGGAATATTACAAGGAATACGTCAACCCCGACCCGGTCATCGACTACGAGGCCCGGGATTGGACCTCCAGTGAGGAGAAGCTGGCCCAGTTGTTCACGCCCGTGGACGACCCGGTGAACCGGCTGGCCGTGTTCCTGAACCGCGAGGACCGCTTCCCCGAGGACGCCTGGGTGGACAAGCTGACCCAGGAGTTCCCCTGGATTTCCGGCCTGGCCGTGGCGACCATGGACGGCGAGATCGTCCTGCAACGCCCGGAGACGGCGCTCAAGCCCCTGAACCTGGCCCCGGCCCTGGCCAAGGGGGCCGAGCTGGCCGACCGCCGCCTGCGCTCCTACGTGGACATGACGCCGCTGGGCCCCGAGGTCTACCTGTACACCGGCATGTTCTCCGGCAACGACGTCTCCGGCATCATCGCCGTGCACTTCGACGCCCGCCGCGTGCTGGACTTCTGCCCGGCCCCCGGCGAGCTGATGATCGTCACCCAGGACGCCGTGGTCTGGCCCGGCGACGACGCCGCCCTGGCCGCGTCCATCCAGTCCCGCCCCTGGGCGGAGACCCTGACCGAAGAGATCCAGGGCCGCATCGACGAGGGCGGGGCCGAGTACCTGTGGCTGACCCGCTACCTGGGCGACACGCAGCTGCTCTACGTGACCCGCGCCCTGGAGGACGAACAGGAGCAGGACGACTCCTGGTTCTCCCTGTTCGGCCTGTTCTAGGACCTTGGAAAGATGGTGTTTCACCGGGCGCGGCCTGCCGCGCCCGGTTTTTTTTCCTTTTGCTCCGGCCGTGCGGGCCGCGCGGCTTGCCTCGGGGCAAGGGCTGTTTTATAACAAGGCGTTGCGCCGCTCCGGCGCACCCAACCCGGCAACGCGGAGGTCGCCATGCGCCAGGTCACCGTCACCGAGCACCTGATGCTCCAGCAGAAGCAGTCGCCCATGGCCACGGGCCGCTTCACCAGCCTGCTCAACGAGCTCATCCTCTCTGCCAAGCTCATCTCCCGCGAGGTGACCAAGGCCGGGCTGGTGGACGTGCTGGGCTTCACCGGGGACACCAACGTCCAGGGCGAGAAGGTCCGCAAGCTGGACGAGTTCGCCAACAACGTCCTGATCCACCGCCTGCGCCGCTCGGGCGTGCTCTGCGCCATGGCCTCGGAGGAGAACGGCGACCTGATCCAGATCTCCGGCGAGCTGCCCCAGGGCGACTACATCCTGATCTTCGACCCGCTGGACGGCTCCTCGAACATCGACGTCAACGTCTCCATCGGCACCATATTCTCCATCTACCGCCGCCCGCTGAAGAAATCCCCGGGCCCGCCGTCCATGCAGGAGGTCCTGCAACGCTGCGACAAGCAGGTCGCCGCCGGATACTTCATCTACGGCTCGTCCACGATGATGGTCTACACCACCGGCAACGGCGTGCACGGCTTCACCCTGGACCCCAGCGTGGGCGAGTTCCTGCTCTCGCACCCGGACATGAAGATCCCCGAGCAGGGGCGCATCTACTCCGTGAACGAGTCCTACTGGAACTACTGGGACACGGCCACCAAGGACGCCGTGACCTACTTCAAGAGCACCGAGACCGCCAAGGGCAAGCCCTACGCCTCGCGCTACATCGGCTCCCTGGTGGCGGATTTCCACCGCAACCTGCTGTACGGCGGCATCTTCATGTATCCGGCCAAGCGCAAGGACGACGGCACCTACTCCGGCAAGCTGCGCCTGACCTGCGAGGCCGCGCCCATGGCGATGATCATCGAGCAGGCCGGGGGCCTGGCCACCGACGGCGTGAACCGCATCCTGGACTACACGCCCAGCGAGCTGCACCAGCGCGTGCCGCTGTTCATCGGCTCCAAAAACGACGTGCAGAAGGTCCGGGAGATCATGCTCGGGGGCAAGAGTGACACTGTGCCTGGGAGTTGAGACCTCCTGCGACGAGACCGCCCTGGCCCTGGTGCGTGACGGGCGCCTGGTGGCCCAGCGCATCGCCACCCAGGTGGACGCCCACGCCGTGTTCGGCGGGGTGGTGCCGGAGCTGGCCTCGCGCGAGCACCTGCGCGCCCTCGACCCGCTGCTGACCGGCCTGCTGCAGGACTCCGGCGCGGCCCTGTCCGAGCTGGACGCGGTCTGTGTGGCGCGCGGCCCGGGGCTGCTCGGCAGCCTGCTGGTGGGGCTGTCCTTCGCCAAGGGCCTGGCCCTGGCCACGGGCGCGGCCCTGGTGGGCGTGAACCACCTCTGGGCGCACCTGCTGGCCCCGGCCCTGGAACGCGAGATTCCCTTCCCGGCCCTGGGCCTTTTGGTCTCCGGCGGCCACACCCAGACCTACCGCATGGACGGCCCCACGGCCTTCACGGTCCTGGGCCGGACCCTGGACGACGCGGCGGGGGAGGCCTTCGACAAGGCCGCCAAGACCCTCAACCTGCCGTACCCGGGCGGGCGGTTCATCGACGAGCTGGGGCGCGGCGTCGAGCCGGACCGCGAGATGTTCCCGCGCCCGTACGTCAACAATCCCAACCTGGATTTCAGCTTCTCGGGCATCAAGACGGCCATGGTCAACCACGTGGCCGCCCACCCGGGGCTGCGCGTGGAGTCCATGGCCGGGGACGCCCGGACCCTGCGCGGGGAGCTGGCCGCGCGCGGCGTGCTGGACGAGCTGGCCGTGGTCTGCGCCTCGTACAACTGGGCCGTGGCCGACGCGTTGCGCATCAAGGTCGAGCGCGCCCTGGCCGCGAACCCCGGAATGCGGGCCCTGGTGGTGGCGGGCGGCGTGGCGGCCAACTCCATGATCCGCGAGGCCATGACCCGCCTGGCAGAGGCCGCCGGGCTGGAGGTGGTGCTGCCGCCGCCGTCGCTTTGCACGGACAACGCGGCCATGGTCGCCAGGGCCGGGGAGTACCTTTTCCGGGCCGGGCTGCGCCACGGGCCGGACCTGGAGGCGGTGCCTCGCGGCCGCAAGATCCCCTGGGATTACCGGCAGGTGGAGGCCTGCTGAAACGGTTGGTCCTCCAACTTCGTCCTTGACACCTGGGCGGGCCGTACTTAGGGTTGTAGTCTGAATCAAACGCCCCGGACAGGGGCGCAGGCCTGGCTGGCGCTCGCCGACCGTCGCCCACGCGCGGACCGGTGAAACGGAGCAAGAAAGACAAAGGAGACGCAATATGTCTTTGCAGGTTACCGACGGCAATTTCGAGACTGAAGTGTTGGGCTGCGATCTGCCCGTCCTGGTGGATTTCTGGGCCCCGTGGTGCGGCCCCTGCAGAGCCATGGGCCCCGTGGTGGACGAGCTGGCCAACGAGTTCGCCGGTCAGATCAAG
>CAYUIN010000129.1:0-6605 GCA_964444695.1 uncultured Desulfocurvus sp. | reverse complement strand
ATCCGCAGCCGGACCCGTCCGCCCCGAGCGGGACGCGGGGTGGATTGGGCCGCCGACACCCCCGCCCCGCCAACCGGGCCCGACAGACTCAGAGGCGTCGTCCTGGCCCCAGGGCACGGCAGTGGGGCCCCCGTCCGGGGAGTCGCGGGGTTGGGGGCGGCAACGGATCCCGTCGCCCATGAGCGAGGCCGCCCCCAACCCCGCGAATCCCCGGACATCCCGGGCGCAGCCTCCCCCGCCCGACCACGCCCGTCTCCCTCCGCGTCACCAACCCATCACGGGATTCTCAAGGGCCATAGCCCTTGAGCCGCCGGAGGCAAACATCCTCACGTCGGCGATCCGCCCGGCCACTCCGCCCGGCCACTCCGCCCGGCGATCCCCCCTCGCGCCTATCTCCGCGCCAGCGGCAATCTCTCCCCGAGGTCGATCCCCGCGCGCGAGACGGCGGCGAGGTAGGGCCACATTTCGACGCCCGCGTCGTGTGCCTGCCAGAAGAGGGCGGCGAAGTCGGGGTCGACGTAGTCTGCGGGTCCGAAGCAGGAGCAGTCGTCGCGTTGGACGAGGTAGAAGCAGGCGACGCGGATGTTTTGGTGGGCGAGGCGGATGAGTTCGCGCAGGTGTTTTTGTCCGCGGGTGGTGACGGCGTCGGGGAAGGCGGCGATGTCGTTTTCGACGAGGGTGACGTTTTTGGCTTCGACGTAGAGGGGGCCTTGGGGGCTGTCGAGGCGGGCGTCGAGGCGGGAATCGCCGATGGTGGTTTCGGGTTGGAAATGGCCGTAGCCGGTGGTTTCCGGGAGTCGTCCCGCGAGGTGAGCGGCGCGCAGGAGTCGGTTTGGGGTGAGGGTGTTCACGCCGACGCGGGTGCCGTGGAAGTCGATGGTTTCGAGGGTCCAGGCGAGTTTGCGGTTGGGGTTGGCGGCGGGGGAGAGGAGTGTTTCGGCGCCGCTGCGTGTGAGTCCGAGCATGGAGCCGGAGTTGTTGGTATGGGCCCAGAGGGTTTGGCCGTCGGGGGTGCTGTTCTGGACGCTGAAGCGTTTGACGCGGCGGACGAAGGCGGCCTGTGCGCAGCCGTCTGGGAAGGGCAGCAGGGGGTGTGTCATGCGGGTCTAGGGGGTTTCTGGGTGCAGTGTGCGGGGCAGTGTGATGGTGAAGACGGTACCGGAGGCGGTATCGGAGACGAAGTCGACTTGTCCCTGGAGGTAGTTTTCTGTGAGCAGTTTGACGCTGTAGGTTCCGAGTCCGCGTCCGGGGCCTTTGGTGGAGAAGGAGCGTTGGAAGAGTTGGGCCTGGACTTCGGGGGGCATGGCGCCCTTGTTGGCGACGTGGAAGCGGACGCCGTCCTGGGTCTTGGCGTGTCCGACGTGGACGGGGGCGCCTTTCGGGGAGGCTTCCAGGGCGTTTTTGATGAGGTTTTCCAGGACGCGGTAGAGCAGCCGGGAGTCCGTGGTGATGTGTCCCGTCTGCGGCCCGGGGTCGCAGACGACGACGGCGTTTTCGTAGCCGCCGCTTTGGAAGAGGGCGGCCAGCCGGAGGCAGACGGTGGTGGGGTCGATTGCTTCGGGTGTGATCTGGAGGGTTTGCGTTTCCGCCTGACGCAGGAGTCGTTGGGCGCGGATTTCGCGTTCCAGGTGCCGGGAGCGTTCGAGGATCATGTCGGAGAGTTCGCGTTGTTCCTCGGGGATTTCCTCGTGCAGCAGGGAGGCGGCGCCGATGAGCCCGTTCAGGGTGTTCAGGGCGTCGTGCAGGAAGATGTTGTCCATGAGTTCGCGGGTTTTGCGCTCGCCGATGTCCTGGAGGTAGATGATGGTGAAGCAGCAGCCTTCGATGTTCAGGGGCACGGCGCGGACCTGGATGTTCATGGTGGCGACGGAGTTGCCGTGCCGCACGAGGATGTTGCCTTCGCGGTCGGAGACGGTGCCCGTGGCGCATTCCTGCTGCGCGGTGAGCGCGCTGCAATGGGCACAGGCCTGGGAGGTGCCGCAGCCGTCGATGCCTTCGAGGGTGTGGACGCACTGGAAGATTTCGCCCGGACGTCGGCCCAGGATGGCCTCCAGCCCGTCTTGTCCGAGCATCTCGACCAGGGCGCGGTTGGCGTAGACGATCTGGCGGTGGTCGTTGAGCAGCAGCACGACGCTGGGGATGGTGTCGATGATCCGCGAGTCGAAGCGGCTGGCCAGAAAGTCCCGCTGTGCGAGGATTTCTGCCATCGCGACGCGCCCTGGCGGGGCGGGCGGCGGAGCGGGGCTGACGCTGGGCATGGCGGACCTTGGTGAAAGGGCGAATTCGCGGCTTTGGCGAATATAGGCCAAAGCCGCGCGGGACTCAAGCGGTCCCTCTCTTCCCGGGGCGCCGGGCATTTACCTTCGGGCCGATTTGCCCTAAGAACGAACGCATTGGAACGTGCCGGGACGGGGTCCGGCGCGGCCTGCCCCAGCACCCCCAACACGCACCGAGCCACAGATGCAGATTTCCGCAAAACTCCAGAAGGTGAAACCTTCGGCGACGCTGGCCGTCTCGGCCAAGGCCATGGACCTGCGCGCGCAGGGCCGCAACATCGTGAGCCTTTCCGTGGGCGAGCCGGACTTCGGCACGCCGGAGCACATCCGCCAGGCGGCCAAGGACGCCCTGGACGCCGGGTTCACGCGCTACACGCAGGTCCCGGGCATCCCGGAGCTGCGCGATGCCGTTGCGGGCTATTTCAACGGCCACTACGGCACCAGCGCGCCGCAGGACGCGGCCATGGTGACCAACGGGGGCAAGCAGGCGCTGTTCAACGTGATGCAGGCGCTGCTCAACCCCGGGGACAAGGTGCTGATTCCCGGCCCGTACTGGGTCAGCTATCCGGCGATGGTGCTGCTGGCCGACGCCGAGCCGGTGGTCGTGCCTGCCGGGGCGGACAAGGGCTTCAAGATCACGCCGGGGGACCTGGACGCGGCCTACGACCCGAAGGTGCGGATGCTGCTGCTCAACTCGCCGTCCAACCCCACGGGCGTGTGCTACACGGCGGCGGAGCTGCTGGCGCTGGCGGACTGGGCCGTGGCGCACGACGTGTTCATCGTCAGCGACGAGATTTACGACCGGCTGGTGTACGCGCCCGCCGAGCCCGTGAGCCTGGCGCCGTTCTGGGAGAAGCATCCCGAGCACGTGGCCGTGGTCAACGGCCTGTCCAAGAGCTTCGCCATGACGGGCTGGCGCGTGGGCTTCGTGCTGGCGCACCCGGACCTGGTGAAGGCCATGAGCAAGATCCAGGGCCAGAGCACGTCCAACATCTGCTCCATCGCCCAGAAGGCGGCCGTGGCGGCGCTGACCGGGCCCACGGACTTCATGGGCCAGATGCGCGAGGCCTTTGCCCGGCGCCGCGAGCTGGCGCACGGCATGGTCAGCGCCTGGCCGGGCGTGGTCTGCCCGCGGCCGGACGGGGCGTTCTACGTGTTCCCGGACGTCAGCGCGCTGTATACCGAAAAGATGCCCGACTCCACGGCCATGTGCACCGTGCTGCTGGAGGAGGCGGGCGTCGCGGCCGTGCCGGGCGCGGCCTTCGGCGACGACCGCTGCGTGCGTTTTTCCTACGCCGTGGACGACCAGACCCTGACCCAGGCCCTGACCAAGGTGGCGGAGGTCATCGTTCCCTAGCCGCGAGGCGGGAGGCCCACACAGCCCATGAAACCGAAATCGCCATTCACGGCGGACGCGGCCAGGCCCTTCAAGCTGGTCAAGTTCCTGTCCTGGAGCTCGCTGATCCTGATCCTGGGCACGAGCCTCACCATGTCCGTGGTTATGGCGAATTCGGCGCGCGAAACGCTCCTTTCCAAGCAGCGGACCTTCGCCGTGCTCCTGGCGGAGAACCTGAACCACCAGATATTCCAGCGCTTCACCGTGCCCACGGTGCTGGCCTTCGGGCACATCGAGCTGCAACGCGACGAGCAGTACAAGCAGCTGGACAAGGTCATCGACGAGACCATCCACGGCCAGCACGTGATGGAACTGCGCATCTACGACATCGACCGTGTGGTGACCTATTCCACCGACCCGGAGCTGGTGACCCGCAACGACGTGGCGGGCAACTCCGTGCAGCAGGTGCTGGACACCCAGGAACACAGCTTCGAGATCATCAGCCGCGTCTCCCCGCTGTGGGCCATGTTCCACATCGACATGGACCCCCAGAGCGTGGTGATGCGCATGGTCTACCCGCTGAAGACAGAACGCAGCCTGTTCCCGGGCGGGCCCAGCGGCCAGCTGATGGGCATCCTCGAATTCACCCAGGACATCACCGACGACTACCGCGCGGCCATCAACTTCCAATGGCTGGTCATCGCCATCTCCTTCACCTCGTCGCTGTTCCTGTTCCTCTTGCTGCTCCTGTTCATCCGCAAGGCCGACGCCATGAACCTCGAGCGCATGCACCGCATGCAGAAGCTCGAACGCGACCTGCTCCAGGCCGAAAAGCTGGCCAGCATGGGCCGCGTCGTGGCGGGCATCGCCCACGAGATCCGCAACCCGCTGGGCATCATCCAGTCCAGCGCGGAAATGCTGCTCAAAAAGGCCCAGGCCGAACAAAGCTCCCGCGTGACCATCCTGCAGGTGATGTTCGACGAGATCCGGCGCCTGTCCCAGACCGTGAACGACTTCCTGGACTACGCCCGGCCCAAGAAACCACGCCGCGAAGACGTGGACCTCGCCCTGCTGCTGGAACAGGCCGTGACCTTCCTGTCCCACGAGTTCGCCGGGCGCGGCGTGGAGCTCGTGCGCGAGCTGCCCCAACACCTGAGCATCAAGGGCGACAAGGATCTGCTGTACCGCGCCCTGTACAACATCATGGTCAACGCCATGCAGGCCATGGAAGGCGGCGGCACGCTGCGCATCCTGGGCCAAACCCACGCGGAGGGGACGACCCTGTCCTTCGTGGACAGCGGGCCCGGCTTCTCCGAAGAGGCACTGGCCAAACTCGCCGACCCGTTCTTCACCACCAAGGACACCGGCACCGGCCTGGGGCTTGCCATCGTCGCCAACATCCTGGACAGTCACGGGGCGGGCCTGGAATTCGCCAACGCCGAGGGCGGCGGCGCCCGCGTGACCATCACCTTCCCCAACAGCTAGGAGCACCCACGACCCATGTCGAGCAACATCCTGGTCCTGGACGACGAAAAAAACTACCTGCTCATCCTCGACGCCCTGCTCTCGGACGCCGGATACGACGTGACCGCGCTGCACGATCCGGAACTGGGACTGGCCTACCTGGAAGAGTCCGAGGTGGACGTCGTCGTCACGGACATGAAAATGCCCAAGCTCACGGGCCAGGACGTCCTCGAACACGTGCACGCCAACTACCCGCACATCCCCGTGCTGATCATGACCGCCTTCGGCAGCATCGAATCCGCCGTGGAGGCCATGCGCCTGGGCGCCTTCGACTACGTCACCAAACCGTTCTCCAACGAACAACTCCTGCTGTCCCTGTCCAAGGCCGTGGAAATGGCCCGCATGCGCCGCCAATACCGGCTGCTGCGCGAAAACCTCGAAGACCGCTACGGACTGCAGAACATCATCGGCAAGTCCAAGGCCATGCGCTCCGTGCTCGGCATGGTCGACAAGGCCGCCCCCAGCCGCTCCACCGTGCTCATCGAGGGCGAATCCGGCACCGGCAAGGAACTCGTGGCCCGCGCCATCCACTTCGCCTCCCCACGCAAAGACGGCCCCTTCGTCTCCGTCAACTGCATGGCGCTCAACCCCGGCGTCCTGGAATCCGAACTCTTCGGGCACGAAAAAGGGTCCTTCACCGGCGCCGTGGCCAGCCGCCGCGGCCGCTTCGAACTCGCCTCCGGCGGCACCCTGTTCCTGGACGAAATCGGCGAGCTGACGCCTGAACTGCAAGTCAAACTCCTGCGCGTGCTCCAGGAGCGCAAATTCGAACGCGTCGGCGGCACCAAGGAAGTCGAAGTCGATATCCGCATCGTCTGCGCCACCAACGCCGACCTGCGCGCCGCCGTGGACCAGGGCACCTTCCGCGAAGACCTCTTCTACCGCCTCAACGTCGTCGCCATCCACATGCCCCCACTGCGCGAACGACGCGAAGACATCCCGCTGCTCGTCGCACACTTCCTCGATAAATACGTCAAGGAAAACGCCAGCCGCGTCACCGGCTTCTCCCCCGAAGCCCTCGACTACCTCAATACCTACGACTGGCCCGGAAACGTCCGGCAACTCCAAAACGTCATCGAACGCTGCACCGTCCTCGCCGGAACCGACACCATCACCGTCGATGACCTGCCCCCCGAAGTCCGCGACGAAGACTCCCAATTCAAATCCGCCGTGGACCTGCTGCCCTCACGACTCAACCTCGCCGATACCCTCGAAAAAATCGAAGCCGCACTCCTGCGCCGCGCCCTGGCCAAAAATGACTTCGTCAAAGTCAAAGCCGCCGAGGCCCTCGGTATCTCCAAATCGCTGCTGCAATATAAACTGAAGAAATACAACCTGTAAGGGCTGAGACTGGCCGGACGGTCGGCTGGCATTGGGCTGGCAAGGCTGGGCGGGTGGTCGGCGTTAGGCTGTATTGCCTCCGGGCCTTCAGCCGTTAGGCGAGTCCCCGAGCCTTACGGATGAAGAGA
>CAYUIN010000128.1:0-6647 GCA_964444695.1 uncultured Desulfocurvus sp. | reverse complement strand
ACGATGAAGTCCGCGCGGCTGTAGCCGGTCAGTCCAAGGCCCCGGTGCGCGGCCAGGGTGATCTCCTGGATGCGCGCGCTGAGCGCCCCCGGCACCGGCGCGGGGCAGATCTCCTCGCATTTCCCGGCCACGTACTTGCTGTCGTAGTCGAAGAACTGGGCCCCGTCCTTCGGGCAGATGGCCACCAGCGGCAGGGCCTCGTCGCCCAGCACGCCGCAGGTCAGCTCGCGGCCGGGGATGTATTCCTCAAGCAGCGCCTCGGCCCCCGTGGCGAAGATGGCGGCCAGGGCCGGGCCCAGGTCCCGCGCCGAGCGCACCAGGCTCATGCCCACGCTGGAGCCGCCGGTGTTGGGCTTGGCGAACAGCGGGTAGGGCAGCTCGGGCGCGAAGCCCGGGCCCGGGTCGCGCGGCAGGAACTGCCAGCGCGGCGTGGGCAGGCCCAGGTCGCAAAAGACGATCTTGGAGACGTTCTTGTTCAGCGCCAGGAAGGAGCCCGCCGGGCCCGCGCCCTGGTACGGGCATCCCGCGCGGTCCAGTAGGGCCTGGATCAGCCCGTCCTCGCCGGGGGCGCCGTGCAGGTTGATGAAGGCGAAGTCCGCGCCGCGCGCGGCGGCGGGCAGGGCGGCGAGGTCCGTGGCCGGGTCGTGGTCCAGGACCTCGTGGCCCAGGCGCGTCAGCGAGGCGCGGATGCCGCGCGCCCCGGACAGGGAGACCTCACGCTCGGACGACCAGCCGCCCGCTATCAAAAGAACACGCATGGAGCCGTACCTCCAACAGTTCGCTCATGGTATGTTCGACGGCCTGCCCCTGGCGCATGGAGGCGGTGATCCGCTCGCGCGCCAGCTCGCTCTTGCCGTAGCGCTCGAACAGGTCCGCGTAGCGCGCGCCCAGGGAGACCACGGCGTCGTGCCGCACGCGCTTGTCCGCGTAGAGCACGGCCAGGGGCAGGAAGTACTTTTCGGGGTCGATGTCGAAAGGCCACCAGACGTGGTGCATGACGCCCTGGGCGATGGGCGGGCTGCCCGTCAGCGCCAGGGCCCAGGCGCCGCCCAGCTGGGCGTGGTTGCCGCCGTGGTCCACGCAATACATCTTGGCCAGGTCGTGCAGCAGGCCCGAGGCCCGCACGGCCTGGGCCCAGCCCGGGGCCAGCAGCCCGCGCTCCTCGGCCCGCAGGGCCATGGCCCCGGCGATGTCCCCCACCAGCGCGCTGTGCTCGCGGATGTGGTCCGGCACGGCGCAGGCGTCCCACAGGGCGGCGCAGGCGGCGTCGTCCGGCACGGGGAATTCGGCGGGGTCCGGCGGCAGGGTCGGGCAGAGCAGGAAGGGATGGTCGGCGGCGTGGCTCGCGGGCGGCCGGGGGCCGTTCGCCGGGCCCGTGCCGGGGCTGTTCTTCTGGGGGCTCATGCGTTGTGAAGTCCGGTGCTTGGTGCGTCGGGGCGCGGTCTGCGCCCCGCCCCGGGTTCTACCAGCCGCGCCGCGAAAAAGAAAGGGGTTCGGCTTGAGGTCGGTGGCGCTTTCGTAGTATGGCCGGGCCTCGGGGCCGGGCCCCGGCCCGCCGCGCCGACGGCCGGGCCGCGACCGGGCTCGCCGAGCCAACCTGCAACCGGCCCAGCCGGACCATGGAGCGGACGTGAGCATACTCGACAAATTCAGCGATCCCGAACTGTGCCGGACCCTGCTGGCGCGCATCGAGCAGGAGCTTTCCGGCGAGCTGCGCTTCATGGAGGTCTGCGGCACGCATACCGTGTCCATCTTCCGCAGCGGCCTGCGCTCCATGCTGCCCGAGCGGGTGGTGCACCTCTCCGGCCCGGGCTGCCCCGTGTGCGTGACCCACGAGAGCGAGGTGGGCATGTACCTGGACCTGGCCGGGCGCGACGGCGTCATCGTGGCCACCTTCGGGGACCTGATGCGCGTGCCGGGCCCGGGCGGGCAGAACCTCAAGGACGCCATGGCCCAGGGCGCGCGGGTGGCGGTGGTCTACTCGCCGCTGGACGCCCTGACCCTGGCCCGCGAAAATCCCGACGCCACCGTGGTCTTCCTGGGCATCGGCTTCGAGACCACGGCGCCCACCGTGGCCGCCACCCTGCAGGCCGCGAAGGCCCAGGGGCTCGCCAACTTCCAGGTCCTGTCCTTCCACAAGCTGGTGCCCCCGGCGCTGCGCGCGCTGCTGGGCGACCCGGAGCTGAACCTGCACGCCCTGGTCATGCCCGGCCACGTCTCGACCATCATCGGCCTGGAGCCGTACCGCTTCATCGCCGACGAGTTCCACCTGCCCGCCGCCATCACCGGCTTCGACCCGGTGGACATCCTGACGTCGCTGCTGGACATCGTGCGCCAGCGCAACGAGGGCCGGGCCGAGGTGGCGAACCTCTACCGCCGCGCCGTGCACGACGAGGGCAACCCCCGCGCCGTGGCCGTGATGGACGCCGTGTTCCGGCCCACGGACGCCCTGTGGCGCGGCATCGGCATGATCCCCGGCTCCGGCCTGGAGCTGGCCGGGGAGTACGAGCGCTTCGACGCCGCCAAGACCCTGGGCCTGACCATGCCCGAATGTAGGCCCATCCCCGGCTGCCGCTGCGGCGACGTGCTGCGCGGCAAGCTGACGCCCAACCAGTGCCCGCTGTTCGCCAAGGCCTGCACCCCGGCCAAGCCCGTGGGACCGTGCATGGTCTCCACCGAGGGTTCCTGCGCCGCCTACTTCAAGTACCAACTGGAGCTGTAATTCCATGGATTCCGCACACATTCTCCTCGACTACGGCAGCGGCGGCAGGGCCTCGCAGCGGCTCATCTCCGAGCTGTTCATGCGCCATTTCGACAACCCCGTCCTGAACCGCATGGACGACGCGGCGTACCTGGAGATCCAGGGCCCGCTGGCCATGAGCACCGACACCTACACCGTGGACCCGATCTTCTTCCCCGGCGGGAACATCGGCTCCCTGGCCGTGCACGGCACGGTCAACGACGTGGCCATGCTCGGCGCCCGACCCCTGTACCTGTCCTGCGGGTTCATCCTGGAGGAGGGCTTCGAGCTGGCCAAGCTGGAGGAGATCGTGGCGACCATGGCCCAGGCCGCGCGCGGCGCGGGGGTGACCATCGTCACCGGAGACACCAAGGTCGTGCCCCGGGGCGCGGCGGACAAGATCTTCATCAACACCACCGGCGTGGGCACCGTGCTGGTGGAGGACTACCCCAGCGGGAGCAAGGCCAAACCCGGGGACGCGGTCATCGTCTCCGGCACCATGGGCGACCACGGGTTGACCATCCTTGCCCAGCGCGAGGGCCTGACCTTCGAGACCCCCGTGCAGAGCGACAGCGCCAGCCTGAACCACCTCACCGAGCGCCTGCTGACCGAGGTCGGGGACGTCCACGTCCTGCGCGACCCCACGCGCGGCGGCCTGGCCACGACGCTGAACGAGATCGCCGGGCAGTCCGGCGTGGGCATCCTGCTGGAGGAGGGGGACATCCCCGTGACTCCCGCCGTGAAGTCCGGCTGCTCCTTCCTGGGGCTGGACCCGCTGTACCTGGCCAACGAGGGCAAGCTGATCTGCATCCTGCCGGAGGCCAAGGCCGAGGCGGCCCTGGCCCTGCTGCGGGCCGACGCCAAGGGCGCGGGCGCGCGCCGCGTGGGCTCCGTCACGGCGGACAACGCGGGCAAGGTCGTGCTGCGCACGCCCCTGGGCGGCAAGCGCCTGTTGAACATGCTCGAGGGCGAGCAGCTGCCGCGCATCTGCTAGCGCCGCGTCCTGAGACGACGTTCTCCCCCGCGCCGGGCCCAGTGCCCGGCGCGGGGGAGTGTTTTTTTTCCGCACGTTGCCTTCCGCGGGCCATTGATGATAAAAAGACCGGGACAAGCGGCTCCGGGCCCGGCGTCCCGCGCCGGTGCCCGGCATCTGGCCGAAACCTTCAAGCAGCCGGACGACGTGCAGTGAGTTCCCTCGTTCCCTGGCCCGCCTTGCGCATCAGCGCCCTGTACGCCCTGTTCGCGGGGCTGTGGATCGTCTTTTCCGACCAGGCCCTGGACCTCCTGGTCCGCGACAGGGCGACCTACGCCCTGATGCAGACCTACAAGGGCTGGTTCTTCGTGGCCGTCACGGCGGGGCTGCTGTGCGTGGTGCTGCGCCGCGAGGTGCTGCAGGCGCGGGCCGAGCGCGCCCGGTTGCGGGCCCAGGTGGCCGAGCGGGACGTGCTGCTCTCCGAGATGCACCACCGCGTGCGCAACAACCTGCAAACCGCAGTGGGCCTTGTGGAAATCGTCTCCTCCCAGATACGCGAGCATACGGACCGGGCCCGGCTGGGCGAGTGCGCGCGCAGCATCCGGGCCATGGCCCTGGTGCACGAGGCGCTGGGCCGGGGCGAGGACGCGGGGCTGGTGGACATGCGGCGCTACCTGGAAAGCCTGGGGGCCGAGGTGCTGGACGCCTTCGACGGCCAGGCCCAGGGCGTGGGCCTGCACGTGGACGGCCCGGCGCTGGAACTGGACGCCGAGCGGGCCATGCCCCTGGGGCTCATCGTGACCGAGCTGCTGACCAACTCCATGAAGCACGCCTTCGGCGAGGGCGGCGGCACCGTGCGTCTGACCCTGGGGCGGGAGGACGGCGCGCTGGTCCTGGGCGTGGACGACGACGGCGTGGGCCTGCCAGGGGAGGTCCTGTCCGGCGAGGGCGGTTCCATGGGCATGGAGATCGTCCGCAGGCTGGCCGCCCAGGCGGGCGCCACACTCGGCTTCGAGCCCGGCTCCGGAACCCGCGTGCGCCTGCGCCTGCCCGTGGAGCCCTAGGGCCCGTCGACAGGGAGCCGCCGGCCTCGCCCGGAGGACATCCCGACCGGCCGCGCCGCCGTGGGAACCGGTGGTGTGGCGCCATCCGCCCCGTCTCTTCTTTCCTTTCCTCTCCGTCGCGTTGCTCCGTTCCGGCTTCTCTCCCCGCCCGTCTCGAACCTCGAACGCCGTGCGCCCGTCGGGCACGGCGCCCTGGTGCCGTGGTGGCCCACGGCGCCGGACGGGGCGTGGTGTCGCTGCGGCGGGTCCGGGAAAAGCGGGAGCGGACGGCGCGGGCTGGCGCCGGGCGCGGCGGCGGGGGGCCGGGTGCGGCTAGGCCGCGGCGCGGCCCATGGCGCGGACCACGAGGTGGTGCGCGGGGCGGATCAGGCCGAAGTACAGCGGCCCGGTCCAGTGCTTGTGGCGGACCACGGTGGCGACGTGGAACACGGGCCGGGGGCCCGTGCCGTCGGCCGTCACGGCCAGGTAGGCGGCCAGGTGCCGGTCCTCGGCCAGGGCGATCCAGTGGCTGTCCTCGCGGGCCTCGACCACGGCGAAGGGCCCCAGGCGCTCCCCGGGGCGCATGGGCACGTGGCGTTCGTCTGTGGGGATGGGCGGGCCGGGCTCGTGGCGCAGGCCGAACAGGGCGGCCAGCACGCCGCGCAGGGCGTACAGCAGGCGCAGCCAGGCCGGGTCGTAGGCGGCCAGGCCCAGCAGGAAGCCCCGCAGGCTGCGCTCGCTGGGGAAGGTCTTGACGTCCACGTGGTCGGCCCCGTCCATCAGGGCCGCCAGGGGCGCCAGGTCCCGCACGGCGGCAGGCAGGGGCTTCATTTGCCCATGGCCCCGAGATGGATGGGGGCCACGCCTTCCACGGTGAACTCGCGCACGAAGCGCATCCCGCGCCCCAGGCTGCACCGCAGCCAGGAGCCGGGGCGGCACAGGGTCTTCCAGGCGGCCCGTTCCAGGCCCGTGGCCAGGCGGCGGCGCCCGGCCTGGACCTTCAGGCGCAGGGCCCCGGCGTCCGGCAGGGTGCGGCCCCTGAGGCGGCCCAGGCAGGATTCCCGGGCCCCGGCCACGGCCACGATGGCCAGGCCTTCGGCGCGTTCCAGGTTGCCGGGAATCAGCGCCGGGTCGTCCTCGAAGTAGTAGCCCCGGCCCTCGGCGGTGAGGAACACGGTGCCGATGGGCGTCATGCGGGTGGCGCCGTCCTCGGTGAGGGTGGCCAGGGCGCAGAAGCGCGCGGCGGCCACGGTGCGTTTCACGTCCTGCCAGGAAATCTCCTCGTGCATCGCATTCCCCCTTGGTGGTTCTAGGCCGGAAATCCGTCCAACTCCCTGCTCAACATCTCCAGCATCGCCCTGCGGTCCTCTGCGCCCACGGGCGGCGCCATGACGCGCGATCCGACGAACAGGGCGTAGCCGATGCGGGCCAGGATGCGCGCCCGGTCCGCGTCGCCGGTGGCCTGGGCGAAGAGCGCCTCCAGGCGGCCCAGGCGCAGCCCGTCCACCCGCTCCTGGAAGGCGCGGGCCATGGCGTCGCGCACGGCCCAGGCGCGGATGGAGGTCTCCGGCCCGGCGGGCAGGGCGGCGGCGCGGCGGACCATGCGCCGCAGCCGCTCCCGGGGCCCGGCCCCGCGCCCGGCGCGCACGGCCAGCGCCTCGTCCCAGCCCGAGGCCCAAAATTCAAGCAGGCCGCGCAGGAAATCCCGGCGGCCCGCGAAATGGTGGTAGAAGGAGCCTTTGGTCACGCCCAGGCGCAGGCACAGGGCGTCGATGGTCAGGTCGTCGATGCCGCCTTCGGCCAGCAGGGCCAGGCCCTCGCGCAGCAGGTCCTCGCGCCCCAGGCGCGACCCGCCGCCCGCCGCGCCGCGCCCGTGCTCCCCGGCGCGCCC
>CAYUIN010000127.1:0-6660 GCA_964444695.1 uncultured Desulfocurvus sp. | reverse complement strand
AAATTTCGCGCCAAGCTCCACGAAGGGCATGACCTGGGCCGCGAAGTCCTCGGCGCCCAGGCGGAAGACGGTCTTGCCGTTTTCGTCCAGTTCGGGCAGGCCCGCGTTGGGCTGGACCACCAGCGGCGTGGACAGGCGCGGCAGCATGGCCCGCACCACGTCCACCATCTGCTCCGGCCCGGCGCTGCAGTTGGTGCCGATGAGCTCCACGCCCATGTTCTGCATGGCGTCCACGAAGGTCAGGGGCCGGGTGCCGGTGAGGCAGGCGCCGGACTCGAAGGTCATGGACACGGCCACGGGCAGGTCGCAGACCTCGCGCGCGGCCACCACGGCGGCCCGGGCCTCGGCCAGGTCGTACTGGGTCTCGATCATGAGCAGGTCCGCCCCGCCCGCCACGAGGCCGGAGATCTGGACCTTGAAGGCCTCCACCAGCTCGCGGAAGCTGAGGTCGCCCATGGGCCGCATGAAGTGGCCCGTGGGGCCGACGCTGCCCGCCACGAAGGCGCGCTCCCCGGCGGCGCGCCGGGCGCAGGCCGCCATCTCGCGGCTCACGGCGGCGGGGTCCGACCCCAGGCCGAGCTTGAAGCCCGTGCCGCCGAAGGTGTTGGTGGTCACCACGCGGGCGCCTGCCTCGACGTAGTCGCGGTGCACGCCCTCCACGGCCTGGGGGTGGCCCATGCCGAAGTCCTCGGGGGACTGGCCGGGGCGCAGGCCCCGGGCCTGGAGCAATGTGCCCATGCCGCCGTCGAAAAGATGGACGCCGCCGTCCGCGAGAAGCCGCCTGAAATCGGACAAGGTCAACACTCCCTGGCCTGGGGTTCACGACCCGGCCGTGACCGGGACGCCGCGCGGGACGGGCGTTTCCGCCCGCGCCGGAGGCTGTGATGTTTAACCAAAATCATTGAAACTGCCAAACAAAAACTATACTATGGATTTTTTCCCGGCAAGCCCGGGAACAGAGCCGCGCGCCCGTTTTCCGGGCGCATCCGCCCCCCGAGGGGGCCTACAACGAGCAAATCCGGACTCATGACGCAACGATCCCGAAAGAACGACTCCGGCGACCCCAAGCAGGCCGCCACCCCGGAAGTCCTGCCCCCCGAGGAGGACCTGCTGGACGACGAGGACGACGAGGGCGACGACGACGAACTGCTGGACGCCGACCTCGACGACGGCGAGGAATTGTCCGACACCTTCGAGCTGGCCCCGGCCTCGGAAAGCGCCGTCGCCACGCGCGACCCGCTACAGCTCTACCTGCGCGAGATCAGCAAGTTCAGCCTGCTGAAGCCCGAGGAGGAATTCGAGCTGGCCCGGCGCGTGCGCGACGAGAACGACTCCGACGCGGCCTTCCGCCTCGTGTCCTCGCACCTCAGGCTGGTGGTCAAGATCGCCATGGACTTCCAGCGCCGCTGGATGCAGAACGTGCTGGACCTGATCCAGGAAGGCAACGTGGGACTGATGCGCGCCGTGCAGAAGTTCGACCCGGACAAGGGCATCAAGTTCTCCTACTACGCGGCGTTCTGGATCAAGGCCTACATCCTGAAATTCATCATGGACAACTGGCGCCTGGTGAAGATAGGGACCACACAGGCGCAACGCAAATTGTTCTACAATTTGAACAAGGAGCGCCAGCGCCTGATCAGCCAGGGCTTCGACCCGGACACCGCCACCCTGTCCAAGAACCTCGGCGTGTCCGAAGACGTGGTCATCGAGATGGACCAGCGCCTGGCGCGCCAGGACATGTCCCTGAACATGACCCTGTCCGACGAGGGCGGGGCCACCAAGATGGACTTCCTGCCCGCCCTGGAACCCGGGGTGGAGGACACCCTGGCCCAGGACGAGATCGCCGACGTCCTGCACAGGCACCTGCGCGCCATCGTGCCCAAGCTCTCGGACAAGGAGCGGGACATCCTGGAACTCAGGCTGCTCTCGGACTCGCCCGTGCCGCTGCGCGAGATCGGCGAGCGCTACGGCATCACCCGCGAGCGGGTGCGCCAGATCGAGGCCAGGCTGCTGCAAAAGATCAAGAAGCAGCTTTCGGACAACATCGAAGACTTTTCCGCAGAATGGATCGGGGCCGATGAATAAGATTCTGGTACGCATGAAGACCGAGGCCAAGGCCATGGCCGCCCGGCTGGACCCGCCCGGCTTCTACAGCGAATGCGAACGCGAGCTGGAATACTCCCGCTCGACCTTCTTCGACCATCCGCTGCTGGTCCGCCTGCAGGAGGACGCCATCCCCTTCCTGTACGACGACTACGGCCACGGCATCGAGCATTCCAAGAAGGTGGCCATCGAGGCCGGGGCCATCGTGCTCACGGAGATGCGCCGGGGCGACCTGTCCCGCGCCCGGCACCTGACCCTGCTGGCCCATATGGCGGGCCTGCTGCACGACATCTGCCGCCTGGAGGACGACCACGCCCACCGCGCGGCCGAGCTCTCGGAGACCATCCTCGCCGACTACCCGCTGCAACCCGGGGACACGGCGCGCATCGCCTTCGCCATCGCCGACCACGAGGCCTTCCGCCAGCGCCGCGAGACCGACGACCCCGAGGCCGCCCTGCTCTCCGGCGCGCTCTACGACGCGGACAAATTCCGCTGGGGCCCGGACAATTTCAGCACCACCCTCTGGGAGATGTGCGACTACACCGAGATGCCCGCCGACGAAATCCTGGCCCGTTTCCCCAAGGGCATGGAGAAGATCCGCGAGGTGGCCGCCACCTTCCGGACCAGCGTCGGCCGCACCTTCGGCCCGGAATTCATCGACATCGGCCTGTCCTTCGGGAACGAGGTCCGCGCGCGGCTCAGGGAGCTGCTGGACGCGGACCTGGGACAGGGCCGCTGAGCACGGCGGCAAGCCGCCACAGCCAAGGACGACGACCACGACCATGCACCGCCCCCTCGCCG
This sequence comes from uncultured Desulfocurvus sp., assembly GCA_964444695.1. GTDB lineage: Bacteria > Desulfobacterota > Desulfovibrionia > Desulfovibrionales > Desulfovibrionaceae > Desulfocurvus. Next base: position 3,756 of record CAYUIN010000127.1, on the reverse strand, counting down.
CAGCGCTGCTCCTCACGACCGCACTAGCCGTCTCGGCCTGCGCGCCGGGTTCGCGCGTTCCCGCCGAACCCATCGCCCCCGTGGCGCCGCGCTCGCAGCGTGCCCAGGCGACGTACAACTACCTGAAATTCGAGGAAGCCCGCCGCGCCGGAAACGACGAGGACGCCGTGGCCGCCCTGCGCGAGCTGCTGGCCCTGGACCCGCGCAGCGAGTTCTACGAGGCCGGGGCGGACTACCTCTGGCGCTCGGGCCGCCTGGACGAGGCCCGCAAGCTGCTGCGCGAGGGCATCGCCACCTACCCCACCTCGCGCGCCCTGGCCGTGAGCCTGGCCAACACCTTCTACGCCGAAAAGCGCCACGCCGACGCGGCCCTGGCCATGCGCAACTACCTGGAGCGCGTGCCCGACGACTGGACCGTGCACAAGGACCTGGCCCTGATCCACCTGGACGCCGGGGACTTCGCCTCGGCCATCGAGGACCTGTCCCACGTGCCCGAGGAGCGGCGCGACGCGCCCATCCTCTACTATCAGGCCAAGGCCAACGCGGGCCTGGGCCTGAACCGCGTGGCCCGCGAGCTGCTGCGCGAGGCGGTGAAGAAGGACGCCTACTTCATGGAGGCCTGGGCCGAGCTGGCCTTCCTGTACGAGGTGGACGGCAATTTCGTGGAGGCCGAGCGGGTCTACTCGCGGCTGCTGGAACTGGGCGAGACGGGCTCGGACGTCTACCTGCGGATGATCAGCCTGAACCTCAAGCTGAACAAGCCCGAACGGGCCCTGGAACTGTACCGCCAGGGGCCGGACGGGACGAACTTCGGCCTGGAGGCCGCGACCCTGTTCCTGGACGAGAAGTTCTACGACCAGGCCCGGGCCGTGCTGCTGCCGCTGTCCGAGCGCGACGACGCGCCGGGGCGCATCTGGTTCTACCTGGCGCTGCTGGCCTACGAGGGCGACCGCGACGCGACCCGGGCCCTGAACTACCTGGAGCGCGTGCCGGACAACGACCCGCTCTACCACCGCGCCGCGCGCTTCCGCATCCACCTGCTCGAAGACATGGGCGAGGGCGAGCGCGCCCTGTCCCTGATCCGCATCCTGGCCGAGCGCTTCCCGGACCAGAGCGCCTACCTGGACCTGGAGGCCGACTACTACCGCCGCCAGGGCGACAACGCCCGGGCCCTGGACGTCCTGGACCAGGCCGTGGGCCGCTGGCCCGACGACACGGACCTGCTCTACGCCCGGGGCGTCGTCCTGGACAAGCTGGAACGCCGCGACGAGGCCATGCGCGACATGGAGCGGATCATCGTCCTGGACGCCGACCACGCCGACGCCCTGAATTTCGTGGGCTACCTGCTGGCCGACCGGGGCCAGGACCTGGAACGGGCCGAGGTGCTCATCTCCCGGGCCCTGAAGATCGAGCCCGACAACGGCTACATCATCGACTCCATGGCCTGGCTGCACTTCCGCAAGGGCGAGCTGGACAAGGCCTGGGACTACATCCGCCGCTCCGTGGAGCGGGTGGCCGACGTGGCCGAGATATGGGAACACTACGGGGACATCGCCGCCGGGCTGGGCCTCGTGGACAAGGCCCGCGAGGGCTACCGCAACAGCCTGGAGCTGGAACCCGGCAACGCCGCCGTGAAGCGCAAGCTCGGGGCGCTGTGATGCGCGCCGGGGCCCCCCGCGCGGCCCTGGCCGCCCTGGCCGCGCTGCTGGCGCTGACCGTGGCGGCCTGCGGGCCCAAGCCCGCCGCCGGGCCCGAGTCCCGCGCGGACGTGGCCTGGAGGGCCTTTTCCGCCGCCCGCGCCGCCGCCGCCGCCACGCCCGCCTTCCTGGCCACGGGCAGCCTGAACTACGCCGGGCCCGGGCGCTCGCTGCGCGTGGAACTGCAATTTTGGGGCGACAGGCCCGGGGCCCTGCGCATGGACATGAGCGCGGGATTCGGCACGCCCGTGGCCCTGTGGGCCGAAAACGCGGACGGCATCCGGGGCTATTTCCCCCTGGAACGCGCCCTGTACACGCACCCGGACCCGCGCGCCGGGGCCGCGCGCATGGGCCCGGGCATCCCGCTGTCGCTGACGGACCTGGCGGCCCTGGCCCTGGGCAGCTACGCGGGCCTGGTGCCAGCGGGCTACGAGCGGGCCGAGGCGCAGGACGACGGCGCCTGGCGCTACACGTTTTCCGGCCGGAGCCCGGTGGCCGCGCTGACACTGGACGCGGCGGGCAGACCAATGGTACTTGCAGGGCGGCTCGTGGGACGGGCCTGGACCCTCAGCGTCGCGGACTGGAACGACGAGACCAGCCCCCCCGCGCCGTCGCGCTTCCGGCTGGAGCTGGACGGCGGGGCCAAGGCCGTGATCCGCGTCAAGAGCCTGGAGCGCCGCGCCGCGCCCTGGCCCGCGGAGCGCCTGACACTGGACGTGCCGGACGACACGCGGCTGGTGCCGCTGGACCTGGTGCAGAACCTGAGCAAGTAAGCCGACCGAGGACCCCATGCCCGATCAAGACGGCGGCCCCGCCCCGCGACCCGCAACGACCCACGGAGTGTGGGGCAATTTCATCCTGGGCCTGAAGGTCCTGGGCGCCGAGCTGCGCTGGCTGGCCGTGAGCCTGGTGCGGCGCTGCGAGGCGCGCCAGGTCCGCCGCCGCCTGGAGGCCGAATACGCGGCCCTGGGCCGCCTGGCCCGCGAGCACCTGAAGAGCGAAGGCAAGGCCCCCATGTCCCCGGACGGGGAAGCCGGGCTGGCCGTGTCGCAGATCGATTTTCTGGAACAGGAGATCGCCTTCCTGGACAAGGAGCTGGGACGCGCCCGCGAGGACGAACTCGCCAAGCGCCGCCGCGAGCTGGACCCGGAAGACGCATAGCCACAACACGCGGAGACGCCCATGCCCCCCACCACCGTCGCCATCGGTTCGGACCACGCCGGTTTCCGGCTCAAACAGGTGCTCAAGGCCGCCATGCAGGGACGCGGCATCGAGGTCCTGGACGTGGGCACCATGACCACCGACAGCTGCGACTACCCCTCCGTGGCCAAGGACCTTTGCAAGACCGTGCAGGAGCGCGCCGTGCCCGGCGTGCTGATCTGCGGCACGGGCATCGGCATGAGCATGGCCGCGAACCGCTTCGCGGGCATCCGCGCCGCCGTCTGCGCCAACGCCTACCAGTGCGAGATGACGCGGCGCCACAACGACTGCAACGTGCTCTGCCTGGGCGAGCGCGTGACCGGCGACGGCGCCGCGCTGCAGATTCTTGACATTTTCCTGGATACCGAGTTTGAAGGGGGCCGCCACGCCCGGCGCGTGGACCTCATCGAGCTGGACTGAGCCCAGTTCCGGCCCTGCCCCGAAACCCGCAACCCTTTGCCCCGCAAGGAAAAGGACTCATGGAACCCACCGTCAATCCCGCCCTGGACGCCCAGGCCGTGAGCGTGCTCAAAGGCCTGGTCATGGACGCCACCCGCAAGGCCAACTCCGGCCACCCCGGCGGCCCCATGTCCTCCGCCGACATGGCCTACGTGCTGTACAAGGAATTTCTGCGCTTCGACCCCAAGGACGCCAAGTGGTTCAACCGCGACCGCTTCGTGCTCTCCGCCGGGCACGAATCCATGCTGCTGTACGGCCTCCTGCATTTCTGCGACTTCCTGGAGCTGGATGACCTGAAGGCCTTCCGCCAGTTCGGCAGCCGCACCCCCGGCCACCCCGAACACGACATGACCCCCGGCGTGGAGGCCACCACCGGCCCCCTGGGCCAGGGCCTGGCCAT
>CAYUIN010000126.1:0-6678 GCA_964444695.1 uncultured Desulfocurvus sp. | reverse complement strand
CCCCGGCCCAACCCCCATCCCCCGCCTTGACACGCCGCCTCCGACCGTATATCAACATATCTCAATATACGGATTTATCATTATGGCAGCGCACACAATACTTCATTTTGCCAAGGCGTTGGCGGACGAGACACGGCTTCGGCTGGTGCGTGTGTTATTGGAGCACGAGGTTTCGGTTGGTGAGATCGTGCGTGCTTTGGGTCTTGGCCAGTCACGGATCTCGCGTCATTTGAAAATTCTTTCGGAGGCGGGTCTTTTGGCCTCGCGCCGGGACGGTCAGTGGGTGTATTATAGTGCCGCCGAAAACGGGGCCGGGCGGGCGTGGCTGGACGCGGTGTCGTCTTTTTTGAAGGCGGAGCCGGGGTTTGCGGCTGACGTGGCGGCGGTGGAGCGTGAGGTTTCGGAGCGGGCTCGGCGCACGGAGGCGTTTTTCGAGGCGCATGCGGGTGCGTGGGACGAATTGCGTGACGAGGCGCTTGGGGGCCTTGATTTGGGGGACGTGGTTTTGGAGTTGTTGCCTGCGGGTGCGCGGGTGGCGGCGGATTTGGGGTGTGGGACGGGTGTGTTGCTGGGGCGTTTGCGGGAGCGGGCGCCTCGGGTGATCGGTGTGGACAGTTCGCCTCGGATGTTGGAGCGGGCGCGGGGGGCGTTTGCGCGGCGTGGTGAAGGCGGTGTGAGTTTGCGGATTGGTGATCTGGAGCATTTGCCGCTTCGGGACGGGGAGGCGGATTTCGCGGTGATGAGCCTGGCGCTGCATCATTTGCCTTCGCCGCGGCGAGGGATCGAGGAGGCGTACCGGGCGTTGTCGGCCGGCGGGCGGTTCGTGCTGGTGGATTATGAGAAGCACGCGGACGAGGCGATGCGCGACCGGTTCGGCGACAACTGGCTGGGATTTTCTCCGGAGCGCGTGCAGCGTTGGCTGCACGGGGCCGGGTTTGGAGTTTTGGAAACGAAACGCTTTCCGTTGCCGTCGGGCCCGGCCCTGCGGTTGTACGAGGCGGTAAAACCATCTGTGGAGGAAAAGATATGAGCGTGAAGCCCATCGACCCGACCCTGGACTACAAGGTCCGGGACATCGAGCAGGCGGATTTCGGTTTGAAGGAGATGCAGCTGTCCGAGCGGGAGATGCCCGGTTTGATGCAGCTGATCGCCAAATATGGCGAGGAGAAACCGCTCAAGGGCCTGAAGATCATGGGCTCCTTGCACATGACCATCCAGACGGCGATGCTGATCAAGACGCTGCATGCGTTGGGTGCGGATCTGCGTTGGGCCTCGTGCAACATTTTTTCGACGCAGGACCATGCGGCGGCGGCGGTGGCCAAGGCCGGTCTGGCCAAGGTGTTCGCCTGGAAGGGCGAGACGCTGGAGGACTACTGGTGGTGCACGGAGCAGGCCCTGACCTGGCCTGACGGTTCCGGCCCGGACCTGATCGTGGACGACGGCGGCGACGCGACGTTGTTGATCCACAAGGGCGTGGAGGCGGAGAAGGACCCGTCGGTGGCCGAGCAGAAGACGGACAACAAGGAGTTCAAGATCGTGCTGTCGCGGCTGGCGGCGAGCGTGAAGGCGAACCCCGGGAAGTGGACGGCCATTGCCCAGAAGGTGCGCGGCGTTTCCGAGGAGACGACGACGGGCGTGCACCGGCTGTATCAGATGCAGGAGAAGGGCACGTTGCTGTTCCCGGCGATCAACGTCAACGACTCGGTGACGAAGTCGAAGTTCGACAACCTGTACGGCTGCCGGGAGTCCTTGGCGGACGGCATCAAGCGCGCGACGGACATCATGATCGCGGGCAAGGTGGTCGTGGTCGTGGGCTACGGCGACGTGGGCAAGGGGTGTGCGCAGTCGATGCGTGGTTTCGGCGCGCGGGTGCTGGTCACGGAGATCGACCCGATCTGCGCGTTGCAGGCGGCCATGGAGGGCTACGAGGTCACGACCATGGACCGCGCGGTGGAGGAGGCGGACATTTTCGTCACGGCCACCGGCAACTACCACGTGATCACGGGCGAGCACATGATGCGCATGAAGGACGAGGCGATCCTGTGCAACATCGGTCACTTCGACTCGGAGATCGAAATGTCCTTCCTGGAGGACAACGAGGCCTGCGCGAAGCTTGAGATCAAGCCGCAGGTGGACAAGTGGACGCTGCCTTCGGGTCGTTCGATCATCGTGCTGGCCGAGGGCCGTCTGGTGAACCTGGGCTGCGCCACGGGGCATCCGTCCTTCGTGATGTCCAACAGCTTCACCAACCAGGTGCTGGCGCAGATGGACCTGGCGGCGCACGACTACGAGCCGTGCGTGATGACGCTGTCCAAGAAGCTGGACGAGGAAGTGGCGCGGCTGCACCTGGAGCGTCTGGGCGTGCATCTGGAGCAGCTGACCAAGGAGCAGGCCGAGTACATCGGCGTGTCGCAGCAGGGCCCGTTCAAGCCGGACCATTACCGCTACTAGGCCCTGGCGGGAACAGATGAAAACAGGAAGCCCCGGTGCGAGCCGGGGCTTTTTTCGTGGGCTATGGGGCGGCGGGCCGTGGACGTCAGGGGGTGGCGTTCAGGGTTTCGGCGATGGCCTTGTTGAGGCGGGCGATGACCTCCTCGGGCACGGAGCGCGAGCACATGATGCGCCGGGGCGTGCCCGGGGGCATGTCGCGCAGCCTGAGGGTGCCGAAGTCGCCGCGTTGGGTTTGCGAGCCCACGGTGTCGAGGTCGACACCGGGTTCGGGCAGGGCGAGGTCTCCGGCCACGATTTCGCCGGACTGTCCCAGGGCGTCCAGCTCCTCCGGGGAGATGAGCAGGTAGTCGAAGCGGCCCAGGGCCAGCATCCCCAGGAGTTGCCCCTGGGAGACGGAGGCGCTCATGGTCCTGGGGTGCAGGGCGGCGCGCAGGGTTTCGACGTGTTGGCCGTAGGTGAAGCTGTCCACGGTGCCCCAGACGAGGTCGCGCCGCGACAGCAGGTCGGACACGGAGTCCAGCCCGGCGAATTGTTGGCGGGCGTGCCAGCGGAACAGGACCACCAGGGGCCGGTTGTGGTAGATGGGATCGCTGAAGCGGGCGAAGGCCTCGCGCTGCGGGTTTTGGAACCAGCCCACGGAGCAGGCGGGCTCGCCGTCCTGGATGCTGGACAGGATGCGCTTGGGCGGCACGGAGAGGTACAGCGGCTCGAACCCGGCCTCGCGCATCAGGTTGTCGGCCATCTGGAGCAGGAAACCCATGGGCTGGCCGCCGCTGGTGTAATAGTAGGGCGGGCGCTCGAAATAGAGCACCGTCAGGGGCTCCGCCCGGGCCGGGGCGGCGAAAAGGACGGACACCGCCGTCAGGATCAGGAGCGTGCGCACCGGCCCACGGTAAGCGTCTCGGGCGGCACGGGCAAGCGGAGATTCCGGCGCCGGCGGGGCGGGGAGGCCGGGTCTTGCCAAGCGTGGCGGGATGTGGTCCGGTGTGCCTCCGGGAGACGCCCATGAAACGACTGTCCTCGCTGCTCGGCCGCTTCTTGTCTCGGCGCGACCCAGACGGGTCGCGGCGCGAGCTGTCGCGCCTGTGGCGGCGCTGGGCAGAGGTGGTGGGCCCGGTGGACGACAGGGCCCGGCCGCTGGGGCACCGGGGCACGACGCTGGTCATCGGCGCGGAGGACCACATGGTGGCCCAGGAGCTGGTGATGCAGGCCCCGATGATCCTGGCGATGGCCAACGATTTCCTGGGAAGGAATTTCTTTGACAAGGTCCATGTGGACCTGTTAGGAGACCACGTTTCGCTAGACGCGCCAAGGCCGCTTGTGGCCGGAAGCGTCACGTTCACGCCTCGCGGACCGCACGGCGGGGACGACCCGGCCCAGGAGCCGGGACCGCCCCCGAAAGCGCGACTCCACGGGGCCCGTGTCCGTTCCTCCGCCGGGGACGAGACGCCCGGGAGCGGCGCCACCGCCCCACACACAACGACATTTCCGAAGGAGGACTCGTAATATGAGCGACGAACTCACCCTGGAGAGCCTGGATCTCAAGAAGCCCCTGGACAAGATGACCCAGAAGGAACTGCGCGAGCTGAGCATGGAGAAGTTCCCCATGATCACCGGCGCCTCCGGCATGAGCAAGGAAGAGCTGCTTCCGGCCATCAAGGAGATCCTGGGCATCGAGGAAGAAGAGATCGAGGGCACGCCGTACAAGGACGTGATCTTCGGCATCAAGGGCACCATCCGCGACCTGCGCGCCAAACGCCTCGAGGCGAGCAACCGCAAGGAGCGCGAGATTCTGCGCAAGAAGATCAACAAGCTGAAGAAGCGCACCCGTCGCCTGGCCAAGGCCAACGCCTAGCCCCGCGAAAATTTTGCGCGCTCAGGGTTGACAGCCTGCGGGCGAGTCTGTAAATCCCTTTTTCCCACGCTGGCGGATCGTCTAATTGGCAGGACGCTGGATTCTGGCTCCAGTAGTCTAGGTTCGAGTCCTAGTCCGCCAGCCAGCCCACGTCCCCATCGTCTAGCCTGGTCCAGGACACCGGCCTTTCACGCCGGCAACAGGGGTTCAAATCCCCTTGGGGACGCCAGCAAGTTCAGGGTCTTAGGAGAAATCCTAAGACCCTTTTCTTATGACTTGAGGGTGGCGGCGGGGCGATGGCCGGGCGGCGCATCGGGCCGCAGGCGGCGCTGGGGCGGCCGGGCGGCGGCCGCAATCGCTCCCGGTCTGGCTCGGTATTCATGGCCCTGTCCAATGCTTCGCATCGTGTGCTATCATCCGGGCCGATTCCGTCGCGGCGCCCCGCGACGGACCGTTGCGCGGCGATGCGCTCACCCTCCCAAGGCGGACAAGCCATGAAGCCACTTCCTTTGCACAAAAGGATCCCGTTCAGACTCTCCGCCATCTTGACGGGGATACTGCTGCTCCTCGCCGCCCTGGCGCAGGTTCCCGTCCACCACCGCACCTTGCAGCGCATCACGGACGCGGTGAACCACACGCAACTCAGCAAGGCGCAGCATTATGCGCATGAGATCGAAGTCAAATTCCACGAGCGCAGCACGTTCATCGCCAACCTCGCGGCGGCGATCCCCGCCGCCAGGCTCCAGGACGGCGGCGGCATCGACCTGCTGCTGCAACGTGCCAATACCCTGGTGAATTTCTTTCCCCTGGGCATCGGCATCATCCACCCCGACGGGCAACGGCTGATCGGCAAGCACTCCCTCTTGCCCGGCCTCGAGGAGTTGACCTTCGAGCAGAGCCCCTGGTTCAACCGCGCCAAGCAGGAGCACGGGGTCGTCATCAGCAGGCCCTTCCGGGCCAGGAACACGGGGGAGCCCGTGATCGTGCTGGCCACGGCCATCCGCGACCCGGGCGGCGCCTGCGCCGGGGTCCTGGCCTCCCCCATCCGGCTGGATGCCCCGGACCTCCTGGGCTTCGCCTACGAGGAATCCCAGACCCTCTTCGCCGGGACCCTGATCATCTCCCGGCCGGACAAGACCATCGTCGCCGCCTCCGACCCCGCCCAGGTCCTGCGTCCGCTCCCGGAGCCCGGCGCCATCCCCATGCAGGACAAGGCCATGGCGGGGTTCAGCGGCGTGGGGACCACCGTCAACGAGACGGGCACGCAGGACATCGCCGCCGTGGCCAACATCCCGTCCCTGGACTGGTACGTGGTCATCCGCACACCGGCCAGCCTGGCCCTGACCCCGGTGCGCGAGGAAATCATGAGCAACATCACCACCAGCTGCCTGCTCATCCTGGCCGTGGTCGCCACCGTGTTCTTCACCCTGACCCTCTATTTCCGGCCCCTGGAACATGCCTCGAAAACCATCCGGGCCATGGACAAGGACCAGGCCCTGCCCACCTTTCCGCAGGCCAGGAACGACGAGATCGGAGACCTGTTCTCGGGCTTCAACGCCCTGGTGGGCACGGTGAACGAGCGCACGGCGGCGCTGCGGGAGGCCAACGGGCGCCTGGAGGCCCTGGCCCAGACCGACGCCCTGACCGGGGTCTGCAACCGGCGCAGGTTCGACGAGAGCCTGGAGCGGCTGTGGCGGGCGCACCAGCGCAGCGGGGAGCCCTTGTCGCTGATCATCCTGGATATCGATTTCTTCAAGCAATTCAACGATAACCAGGGGCATCTGCGCGGCGACGAATGCCTGATCGCCGTGGCCCGGGCCCTGAGCGGCACCCTGAAACGGCCCACGGACGTCTTCGCCCGCTACGGGGGCGAGGAGTTCGGCGTCATCGTCGAGAACGACGCCCCCGGGGCCCTCCAGTTCGCCGAAGCCATGCGGCGCACGGTGGAGGAGCTGGGCATCGGGCACCCGGATTCGCCCTACGGCATCGTCACCATCAGCCTGGGCGTCGCGACGCTGAGCCCGCGCCCGGGCAGCGCGCAGGACACGCTCATCGCCCAGGCGGACAAGGCGCTGTATGCCAGCAAGGAGGCGGGCCGCAACCGCGTCAACGCCTCCGAGGCCGGGGGCGGGGGCGGGGCCGAGGGCGTGTAAGCGGGGGACCGGCGGGACGCCCGGCCGGGGACGAAGGCGCCTTCGCGCGGCGGGGTGCGCCATGGGAAACGGGTCGCGGCCAGTGGGTCGCGGCCCGTTTTTTGCCGCCCGGGCGGCGGGCGGCGGGCAAAAAAGAAGGCCCGCCGAAGCGGGCCTCGTACTATCCGAACGGAAGGCGCGGGCTAGGCGGCTTCGGGGCGGCCTTCCCAGCGCGGGGCG
>CAYUIN010000125.1:0-6687 GCA_964444695.1 uncultured Desulfocurvus sp. | reverse complement strand
CGTCGCGCAGACAAAAGGCCCCGGACTCGCGCCCGGGGCCATTTTCGCGTCAAAGGCGCGCGCGACCCGTGCGCCCTACCAGCCGCGCTCGGTCAGGATCTCGGAGATGCGCTCCTGATCCTTCTTCTCCAGCAGCACCAGCTTCTTGGCGCTGGCGCGCTCGATGCGCTCCATGAGCGTGCCGAAGTTGGCGGGCTTCTCCAGGACGTCCAGGGCGCCCAGCTTCACGGCCTGGATGCCCTTGTCCACGGTGGCGTGGCCGGTGAGCAGGATGACCTGCAGCTCGGGCCGGGACTCCTTGATGGCCTTGAGGAATTCGATGCCGTCCATGCCGGGCATCTTGAGGTCCAGGACGATGACGTCCACGGCCTCGGTCTTGGCCATTTCCAGGGCTTCGTCGGGCTTGGTGGACGAGGACACTTCAATGCCCCGGCCCTTCAAGCGTTCGGACAAGGTGTCGAGGAAATCCTTCTCGTCGTCTACGAGCAGCACCTTCTTGGACATGTCGTGCCTCCTTAGGTGGTTGTGGTCCTGTTTCGGGTCATGCGGTCATATGCTTCAGGCGCAGCGACAGGGCGTCGCCGTCGCGGGTACACGTCGCTCCCAGTGCCGAGAACAAGGCCTCGGCGTGTTCGCCCGTGGGGGCGCAGGCCTCCTGGGGCAGGCCGGACAGGCGCACCTCGCCGCCGCCCGCCCCGTCGCCGCGTACCGTCACGGACACGGACGCGCCCTTGCAGGCGATGGCCGCGCGCAGCAGCAGGTGCAGGGCGTTGCCCAGCAGGAAGGGCCGGGTGGTCAGCGGCACCTCGGGGCCCTCGGCCAGGGCCAGCTCCACCTGGGCCTGGGAGGCCGGACGCTCGTGCAGGCGCAGAGCCAGCGCCGCCTCGGCCCGCAGGTCCAGGGCCCGCAGGGGCTCGTCGATCAGGTGCGCGAAGCGGTTCAGGGTGCCGATGGTGGCGTTGGCCCGCTCCACGTGGCGGGCGATGCGCTCCATGGAGGTCGCCACCCGCGCCGGGTCCAGCGGCCGGCCGCGCTCGGCCATGGCCAGCAGGTCCTGCATCAGCCCGGCGTTCTCGTTGATCAGCGCCAGGGAATTCTTCAGCTCGTGCGAGACCGAGGCGCAGATGCGCCCGAAAAAGACCAAACCACCCGGACCCAGAGCGTCCCATTGCGATTCCATGGCTGCCTCCTCCTACGCGTCCTTGCCCGGCGCGTCCACTATCCGCTGAAAGGTTTCCAGCAGCGCGTCGATGCTCACGGGCTTGACCAGGTAGGCCGCCGCCCTGGCGGCCCCGGTCTCGAAATCATGGGCCGAGCCGTGTCCGGTGACGAACACGCTGCGCAGTTCGGGCTGGATCTCGCGGATGCGCTGTTGCAGTTCCAGCCCGCCCATGCCGGGCATCTTCACGTCCAGCACGGCGATGTCGTAGGTCCGCCCGCGCACGAGCTTCAGGGCCTCCTCGGCGCTGGTGGCGTAGTCCGCGTCCACGCCGCGAAAGCCAAGGCGCTCGGCCAGGGCGCAGACCAATTCCATCTCGTCGTCCACTAGTAGTACTCGCATGAATCCTCTTTGCTCCGGGCGCAGGTCACGGGCAGGACGATGGTGAACACCGTTCCCTGGCCCACGTTGCTTTCCACGTCGATGGTACCGGACAGCTTGCGCACCAGCCCGTAGGTGATGGACAGGCCCAGGCCCGTGCCGCCGGTTCCGCGCTTGGTGGAGTAGAACGGCTCGAAAATCCGCTTGAGGTCGTCCTCCCGGATGCCGCAGCCATTGTCGCGGACCTGGATGCGCACGGCGTCCGGGCCCGCGCTGGAGGCGGACACCTCCACCTTACCGTTGTCCGCCGTGGCCTGGAAGGCATTGTTGACCAGGTTCAGCAAAATTTGTTGCAGCTTGCCCCGGTCGCATTCGAATTCCGGCAGGTCCGGGGCCACGTCCACGCCGATCTCGATGCTGCGGTACTCGGCCTCCTTGCGCAGGAAGGACAAGACCTCCTCGATGATTCCGGCGATGTTGATCTTCTCCACGGAGACGTTGATGTGCCGCGCGAACCCCAGCAGATGCTTGGTGATATTGCCGCAGCGTTCCACGGAGCGGGAGATCTCCTGGGCCAGGCCCAGCAGCCGCTCGGGGTCCACGTCGTTCTTGCGGTAGGTCAGCAGGTCCCGCAGCAGTCCGGCCTTCTCGCCGATGACCGCCAGGGGGTTGTTGACCTCGTGGGCCACGCCCGCGGCCAGCCGCCCGATGGAGGCCATCTTGTTGGAGTGCTCGGCGTGGTGCAGGGCGGCGGAGCGGTTGCGGTCGGCCTGGTAGACCATGTTCACCAGGAAGGTGGCCACGGCCGTGACCACCAGCAGGATCACCACCACCGAGCCGATGAGGAAGCCCGCCAGCTTGAAGCGCGTGTCGTACCACGAGGCCATCAGCTCCGTGCGCGACTTGATCACCATCAGGATGAACGGGGTGTTGGGAATGTAGGCGTAGCCGATGGTCAGCTGTTCGGGGCCCTCGTCGTGGCTGACGATCTCCGTGTACTCCGAATGCGGCGGCACGGGCAGTTTCAGGGTGTCCAGCACCTGGCCGTGATGGCGCGACGGGGTCTGCAACACGCCCTGCTCGTCGATGATGAACGAATCGCCGCCGGAGAGGATCTCCACCTCGGCGAGGTTGTTGAAGCGGCCGGTGTCCAGCGTGGCGCGCAGCACGTAGCGCCCGCCGTCGGGCCGCTCCTTGCGCACGGCGATGACCAGGTGCGGCACGTTGCGGAAGCCCAGGAACACGTCGGAGACGTAGCTGCCCCGGGCCATGGCCTGCTCGAACCAGGGCTGGTCCTTGTAGTTGCGCCCGGACAGGTTGTACGGGCCGACGTAGCCCAGCTGGTGGCCGGTGTCGTCGATGATGCCCAGGTCGATGAACCCGCCGTGGCTGCGCTTGAGCTCGTCCAGCAGGCGCGCAAGGACGGCGGGGTTGGCCAGCTCCTCGTAGCGCTTGTCCTGCAGGACGAAGGACAGCACGCTGGTGCGCTCTTCGAGGTAGAAGGACACGGCGCGGCGCGCGTTGGAGACGATGCGCGAGGTCCGCAGCCGGACCTCGGCCTCCACGGCGCCGCGCGTGACCTGGTAGTCGATGAGCGTCATGGCGATCAGCGGCACGAGGGAGGACAGGGCCGTGAGCACAATGGCCAGGGCCCAGGCCCGCCTGTAGTTGAACAGGTTGCGGGCCGACATGGATTCACCGTGGTGCCCCCAGAAACTGGGCGTGATGAAGTCCCGAAGCGGCATAGCCCGTATCCTCCCCCGCGACGCGGGTGATCAGCCCTGGCGGCCCTTGTGGTACGCTTCCTTGAGGGTCCTGGAAAGGACCTCGATGTCCACCGGCTTCTGCAGGTAGGCGAAGGCGCCCAGTTCCATGCACATCTTGCGGTCGTCCTCGGAGCCGTGGCCGGTGAGGATGATGACCTGCACGCCGGACTTCTCGGCCTTCAGGCGACGCAGGACCTCCATGCCGTCGATGCCCGGCATCTTGAGGTCGAGGATCATCACCTCGGGCTCGTCCTCGCCCACCACGTCCAGGGCGGACTCGCCGTCGTACACCACGTGGGAACCCACGTCGCGCATGGACAGGCGCTCGGACAAGGTCTGCACGAACTCGCGCTCGTCGTCCACCAGAAGGACCTTGGACGGCATCTCGAAATCCACCCTGCGGTAGATGTCGGTCTGATAGAAACCGCTGCCCACCTTGACCTCCACGTCTGCCACTCCCTCCACCTGGCGGGCCAGGGTCTGGAGCTCGTCCTCCAGGCGCGAGAGCAGCATCACGTTCTTGTTGATGGTCAGTTCCACCTTGCCGCCCCGGGCGGCCACGGCCACGTCGTGGCCCTCGCCCACCAGGTGCACCTCCACCCTGGCGGCCAGGGCGAAGTCCACGGCCGCGGCGGCGGAGGCGGCGGTGTGGCGCACGGCCTCCTTGGTCAGGTTCTCCATGATCAGCGAGGCCGCGCCGTCGACGCCGGTCTTGTGCATGGGAATCAGGATGTCGTAGAGCCCGGCGGTCCAGGGATCCTTGTTGTGGAACACGCTGTCGATCCAGGCCGCGCAGATCTCGTCGTCGTGACGGACCTTCTTGTGGGCGTCCTTCTCGGACTGCCCGGCGGCGGCCGCCACGTCCAGGCGGTGGCGGATGTCGGCGATGAGGCAGACCCGCAGGGCGTGGGTCACGCTGGGCGGCACCAGGACGCCGGTGAAGCCGTCCAGGACCAGGCCGTCCTCGGCCAGGGCCTCGGCCACGGCCAGGCGCATCCAGGCCACGCTGCGTTCACGCTCGCGGGTGAACTTGTTGAAGACGCTGGATTTCGCGGTCAGGGCCTTGGCCACCTTGTCCTCGGGCAGACCCGAGAGGGCGGCGGCGCGGGCCGTGATGTCCGCGTCGGAAACCAGCTTGTATCCCGTGGAGGACAGGATGCTCTCCACGACCTCGTCCTTCCCGCAGAAGGACCCGCTGAAGATGCTTATGACGGACATGGATATGTCTCCTTCCTTACGCGGTGGTGCACACGGTGGTCAGGGGGCAGCGATCCTCGGCACCATGCTCGTGGGCCGTGTCGTGGATCGTGCACAGGGCCTTTTCCGTGGTGGCGTAGACGTGGTCCACGCCGATCTTCTCCAGCAGGTGCGTGCGCCTTAGCACCCGCATCACCGATTCGTTGACGCCGGACAGGGAGATGTCCACCCCGCCCTGGCGGCAGCGCGAGATGAGCAGGGACAGCGCTTCCTCGCCGGAGGCGTCCATGTCGTTCATGCCGCTGGCCACGAGCACGATGTGCCTGAGGTCCTTCTTCTGCAGCATGCGCTCGGTGATCTTGTCTTCCAGGAAGCTGGCGTTGGCGAAGAACAGCGGCCCGTCGAAGCGGACCACGTCCACGTAGGCGCATTCGCGCAGGCAGTATTCCTCGGTGCAGCGCAGGGAGGCGTCCTCGGCCATGGCCAGGGAGCGGACCTTGGGGCGCATGCTCTTGTACAGGAACACGCCCAGCGACAGCACCACGCCGACCATGATGCCCTTGTCCAGGTGCGGGGCGAAGGCCAGGGTGGCCACGAAGGAGATGATGGAGATGGCTCCGTCGTACCACTGGGCCTTCCAGGCGTGGATGAAACCCGAGGCGTTGATCAGCCCGATGACCGCCATCATGATGACCGCCGCCAGGACGGACTGCGGCAGGTGATACAGAAGCGGGGTGAAGAACAGCAGGGTGATGACCACCATCACCGAGGTGAACACGCTGGACAGGCCGGTCACGGCGCCGGCCTGCAGGTTCACCGCCGAGCGGGAGAACGAGCCCGAGGTCGGGTAGCTGCGGGTCAGCGCGCCCAGGATGTTGGCCAGGCCCTGGCCCACCAGCTCCTGGTTGGGGTCCAGGCGCTGGCCGGTCTTGGCGGCCATGGCCTTGGCGATGGAGATGGCCTCCATGAAGCCCAAGAGCGAGATGATGGCCGCGTAGGAGATGAGGTGGGAGATGATGCCCATGTCGAACTTGGGCACGGCGAAGGCGGGCAGGCCCTCGGGGATGGTCCCGACCACGGCGCCGCCGCCCATGACCAGCAGCTTGGAGGTGTCCAGGGGCTTGTTGCCGAGCTTCAGGCGCCAGGTGCGGCCGTCGGTCGCGAGGCCCTCGGGCACGGCGCCCTGCGGATACAGCTCCAGGCCCGAGGCGCCCTCGACGCCGGTGAACAGGATCTCGCGCAGCACGCCGCGGTGCGAGGCGGCCTCGCGCTTGGCGATGTCGATCTCGTGGTTGATCTTCAGCAGATCGTGCTCGGCGTCGTTCTGGCCGTCGAAGTCATGGGCCTTCTTGGCGTTGTCCAGGCGCGAGGAGATGACCGTGCGCTCCTCGGACAGGGCGGCGATGTGCCGGGTGGCGGTGTTGAAGCCTTCCACCGAGGCCACGGCCTGGGCCGAGCGCAGGGCGTCCACCGGGATGCGGGCGTCGTGGTTGAAGCCCACGGCCCAGGAGATGACCGTGGTCACCGCGACGGCCACCAGCACGTTGGGGATGCGCGGGTTCAGGCGCTTGAGGAAGAACATGATGGCGAAGGCCAAGGCGCCCAGGGCCAACGTGGGCCAGTGCGTGAAGTGCAGGGCGCCCTCCACCACGCGGATGATGGTCTCGTAGTGGTGGGTCGCGCTGTCCACGTACACGCCGAACATCTTGGACAGCTGCGAGGAGGCGATGATGATGGCCGCGGCGTTGGTGAAGCCGTTGACCACCGGGTGGGACAGGAAGTTCACCACCAGGCCCAGGCGCAAGATGCCCAGGGAAAGCTGGAACACGCCCACGAGAAGGGCCAGGAGCACGGCGTAGGCGATGTACCCTTCGCTGCCCGCCGTGGCCAGGGGTTCGAGGCTGGCGGCCGTCATCAGCGAGACCACCGCCACGGGGCCGGTGGCCAGCTGGCGGCTGGAGCCGAACAGCGAGGCGATCATCGGCGGGAGAAAGGAAGCATAAAGGCCATAGTAGGCGGGCAGGCCCGCGAGTTGCGCGTAGGCCATGCTCTGGGGAATGAGGACCAGGGCGACGGTGATTCCGGACACGGCATCAAGTTTGAACTTCTCCATGCCGTAGCCTCGGAACCACGCGAGGAAGGGAAAAATTCTCGTGAGCATCTGGGTTCCGTCCTTTTAGGTTG
>CAYUIN010000124.1:0-6779 GCA_964444695.1 uncultured Desulfocurvus sp. | reverse complement strand
ATGACCGCGACGGCCATCGGGCCCCACCACTGCGAAGTCTCCGAGCCCACCTCCCAGGTCAGGTTCAGGAAGTCGAAGCTCACGCCTGTGGCCATGGGCACCAGGCCGAGGATGGTCGTCACCGCCGTGAGCAGCACGGGCCGGAAGCGGGTCGCCCCGGCGCGGACCAGGGCCTCGCGCACGGCCAGCCCGCGCCCGCGCAGCTGGTTGTAGTAGTCGATGAGCACGATGGCGTTGTTGACCACCACGCCCGCCAGGCTGATGACGCCCACCCCGGTCATGATCACCGAAAACGCCGTGCCCGTGACCACCAGGCCGAAGAACACGCCGATGAGCGACATCATCACCGAGGTCATGACGATCAGCGGCGCCTTCAGGCTGTCGAACTGCGCCACCAGCACCAGGAAGATCAGGAACAGCGCGGCCACGAAGGCCTTGCTCAGGAATTCCTCGGACTCCTGCTGGTCCTCGTGCTCGCCGGTGAAGGAATACGAGGAGCCGCGCGGCATGTCGAAGCTCTTCATGCGCGCGTCGATGTCGCGCAGGACCTCGCCGGTGTTGCGCCCCGCGACGTCCGCGCTGATGGTCACCACGCGGTCCTGGTCGATGTGCTTGATGCCGCCCAGGCCCCCGGTCATCTCCAGCGAGGCCAGGCTGGTCAGCGGGATGGGCTCGCCGCCCGCGCCGGAGACCGTGAGCCGCGACAGGCTCTCCAGGCTGCTGCGGTCCTTCTTGGGCAGCTTGGCCACGATGTCGTACTCGTCCTTGCCCTCGCGGTAGGTGCCGACCTTGGTCCCGCCCACGGCGGCCTTGACCGTCTCGGCCACGGCGCTGGTGGTCAGGCCCATCAGCGCCGCCTTCTCCTTGTCCACGGAGACGCGGATCTCCGGCTTGGCGCGGATCAGGTCCGACTTGAGGTCCACCAGGCCGGGCACGTCCTTGATGTGCTCCATGATCCGCGTGACCAGGACGCCCAGGGCCTGCATGTCCTCGCCGTGGACCTCCATGTTCACGGGGCTGCCCGAGGACGGCGGGCCCATGACCTCCTTCTCCACGCGGACCTCGGCCCCGGTGATGGCCGTGGCCAGCCGCTTGCGCAGCAGCTCCACGGTGGCGGTGGACGGGCCCGAGCGCTCGTGGAAGTCCTTGAACTCCACGGTCACCTTGGAGACCTGCGTCCCCGCGCTCTCGCTGCCGAAGGGGTTGCCGCCCACGGTGCCCACCTGGGTGATGACGCGCTCCACGTCCGGCGCCGCGCGGCAGACGTCCTCGGCCTGGCGCACGATGGCGTCCGAGGCTTCGAGGTTGGTGCCCACCGGGGCCTCGATGTGCACCCAGGCCCGCTTGGGGTCGGAGTCGGGCATGAACTCCACGCCCCTGCCGAAGGCGACGAAGGACGCGATGGAGGCCACCAGCAGCACCAGCCCCGTGCCCACCACCAGCAGGCGGTGGTCCAGGGCCAGGCCCAGCAGGCCCACGTAGCGGTCCTGCATGCGGTCCAGCATCCGGGCGCAGGGCCCGGGGCGCTTGTCGGCCGCGCGCACGGTCTGGAAACGGGCCGAGAGCACGGGGTTGACCACCAGCGCCACGAACAGCGAGGCCGACAGGGCCACGATGACCGTCAGCGGCAAAAAGGCCATGAACTCGCCCATGATGCCCGGCCAGAAGAGCATGGGCACGAAGGCGCCCAGGGTCGTCAGGGTGGAGGCCACCACGGGCCAGGCCACCTCGGCCGAGCCCTCGCGCGCGGCCCGGGCGCGGCCCTCGCCCTCCTGCATGTGGCGGTAGATGTTCTCCACGACCACGATGCCGTTGTCCACCAGCATGCCCAGGGCCAGGATCAGCGCGAACAGGACCACCATGTTCAGGCTGACGCCCATGGCCTGGAGCACGGCGAAGGTGATCAGCATCGACAAGGGGATGGACAAGGAGACGAACAGCGCCGAGCGCCCGCCGATGAACAGCAGCACCACGCCCAGCACCAGCACCAGCCCGGAGATGATGTTGTTCTCCAGGTCCGAGAACATCAGCTTGATGTCCTTGGACTGGTCCGAGGTCAGGGCCACGGTCAGCGAGGGCGGTGTCGTGGCCCGCAGCTCGGCCACCGCCGCGCGCACCGCGTCCACCACCTGGACCACGTTCTCGCCGCTGCGCTTCTTCACGGAAATGGTCACGCTGGACTGGCCGTCCATGCGGGCCAGGGTCTCCTGGTCCTTGGCCGCGTCCTCGATGGCGGCCACGTCGCGCAGGTACACGGGCTTGCCGCCGCGCGTGAAGGCCACCAGGGACTTGATCTCGTCCGGGGTCTTGAACTCCTCGGGCACGCGCACCAGGTATTTCTGGTCGCCGATGTCCATGGAGCCGCCGGGCAGGTTGACGTTGCTCTCGCGCACGGCGGCCAGCAGGCTGGAAAACGGCATGCGGTAGAAGGCCACGCGGTCCAGGTCGAAGACCACGTGGATTTCGCGTTCCAGGCCGCCCGCGACCTCGGCGTCCAGCACTCCGGGAATGGCCTCGAAGCGGTCCTCGAACTCCTCGGCCAGCACCTTCAGGCGCTTGAGGGAGAACGGCCCGGACAGGACCACGTTGATGATCGGCTGTTCCGAGAAGTTCATTTCCAGGATCGACGGGTCGTCGGGCAGGTCGGCCGGCAGGTCCGACTTGGCCTGGTCCACCTTGTCGCGCACCTTCTGCAGGGCGTCGTCGATGTCGATGTCCGGCAGGAACTTGATGGCGATGATGCTCGCCCCGTCCTGGGACGTGGAGCGGATCTCCTCCAGGTCCGACAGGCCGCGCAGCTTGCGCTCCAGGGGGATGGTCACCAGCCGCTCCATGTCCTGCGGGGCCACGCCCTCGTACTCCGTGGTCACGAAGATGAAGGGGATGGTGATGTCCGGGTTGGACTCCAGGGGCAGCGCGCGATAGGCCGCCGCCCCGGCCAGCGCCAGGAACACCGCCAGCACGATGACCGCGGACTGGCGCGCCAGCGCCGTGCGGGTGACGATCATTGCACGCGCACCCGGACGCCCTCTTCCACGGCGTCCTGCCCGGCCACGATGAGATTCTCCCCGGGGGCCAGCCCCTTGAGGATCTGCACCAGCCCGCCCTGGATCACGCCCAGCTCCACGGTGCGCGAACGCGCCGTGCCGCCGTCCTCCACGAACAGCACGCGCTCGCCGCCCTTGTCGCGGATGGCGGACAGGGGCACGGCCACGGCGCCCTCGATCTCGCGCCGCACGAAGCGCACCCGGGCCAGCATCCCGGGGCGGATGGCGCCGTCGGCGTTGTCCACCAGCACGCGGGTGGTGAAGGTCCTGGTGCCCTCGTCGGCCTTGGCGGCGATCCAGCTCACCCGGCCCGACCAGTCGCGGCCCGGCCAGGCGTCCACCGTGACCTCGGCCCCGCTGCCCGGAGCCAGGTAGCGCACGTCCATCTCCGGCACGCTGACCTGCACGCGGACCACGTCGCGGTTCACGATCTCCATGAGCTTCTGGCCCTTGGACACGTACTCGCCGGGGTCGGCGTCCTGGCTGTCCACCACGCCCGCGATGGGCGAGCGGACCTCGCCCTGGACGAACCCGGCCCGGGCCTCGTCCACGGCGGCGCGGGCGGTGTCCACGGCGGTCAGGGCCTCGTCCAGCTCCTCGCGGGACAGGACCTGCTCCGCGAACAGCCGCTTGCGGCGCTCGGCCTGCTCCCGGGCCAGGCGCAGCGCCACCTCGGCGGACTGCAACTTGGCCTGGTCGGCGGAAACGTCGATGCGCAGCAGCACCTGGCCCACGGCGACGCGGTCGCCCTCGGCCGGGCCGACCCACAACACCGTGCCCTCGGTCTCGGAAGACAGGACCACGTCCGCGTCCGGCGCGGTCTCGCCGGGCAGGGTCAGCACGTCGCGCATGGTCACGGGCACCACCTTGGCGGTGCGGACCTGCACGGCCTCGCCCGCCTCGGGCGAGGCGGACACGGAGGCCTCGGCCGCCGGGGCGGCGTCCGAAGGCTGGGCGGTTTCGCCGCAGCCGCCCAGGGTCAGGGCCAGCAGGAAGGCGGGCACCAGGGCCAGCCAGGACAGGGCCCGAGTGCCCCGGCCCGCCTTGCGGCGGGCGGCGTCCTTGTTCTTAGGCATGCATATTCTCCTTCAGCGCCCGGAGTCCTCCGAGCGCGAATCGCGCCATGTGATCGGCGACCCGGTCCACGGCCGGGGCGTCGCCCAGCAGGGTCCCGAAGTCCTCGGGCTTGTAGACGAAGCCCAGAAAATGCACCAGCGACTGGCCCAGCATGCTCTGCACGGCGGCGTGTTCCAGGCGCTCCGGGGCCTGGCCCAGCACCTCGCGGACCATGGGCAGCAGGTGGTCCTCCAGTTCGCGGCGGATGTCGTCGCTCTCCTCGGAGCCTTCCTGGGCCGCGTCCAGCATGTCCCCCAGCCAGACCCGCGCCCGGCCGTGGGCCTGGGCCGCGTCCGCGGCGCTGTGGAACAGCCGCAGCAGCATGGACCGGTAGAAGGCCCGCAGCCGGTCGGTGATGTCCGCCTCGGCGCCGAGGCCGCCGTCCAGGGGGAAGCGCTCCTCGGCCTCGGTGCGCCAGCGGCGCAACAACTCGCGGTACAGGCCGCGCTTGTCGCGGAAATGGTAGTTGACCCCGGCCACATTGGCCCCGGCCCGGGCGCAGATGCCGCGCACGGTGGCGCGCTCGTAGCCCTGCTCGGAAAAAACGGTGGCCGCCGCTTCCAGCAGCCGCTCCCTGGTCGTCGCCTCGCTCGTCCGGCTCTGCCGCATCACTCGCTCCCCGCTGCATTCAAACAGCGTTTAAATTTATCGTTTGAAGCTCTTGTATGAGTTTTCCCGGGGAAGTCAAGTGACATCCTGGCGAATATTTGCATCTAACCGGAAAAGTGGAACTTCCTGAGCGACGATTCCGCCCGCGCCCGATGGGCCCGGGCAGGCGGACAGGACAGGCCCGCGCGACAAAAAGAAGACCGGGAAACGGCGCCCGCCGCGCGCATGCGGCCATCCGGAAACGGACGGAATCCGGCGACCCCGGGCGGAGGGAAGGGAACGGCCGCCCCGGCCTCCGCACCGCCCGCGCATCCGCCCTCGCCCGACCCACGCCCGTCCCGCTTCCGCCCGCGCCCGGCTGCGCGAAAATTCCCGCCCGGGCCGCAGTCCTGCGAGAACGCGATACAATCTGGAGTATTTGATTTACAGCCCAAAGCAGTGCGCACGCAACGGTCCTCGGGACCGGGGCCGGAGCACGCGGCGGCCGCGGGGAGGGATGGGATTTTTGCCCGCGCGGCGCCTCCCGGGGCTTCACAGCGACCAGCTTTGCGTTTATGACACCGTGTCCGGCCCACGCCGGACTTTCGGCGCGCCGCGTGCGGCGCATGGGACCACAACGACACACCCACGGCAGCGAGGCTCGCATGACGGACACCGAGCGCCCCTGGATCGACCATTACGACAAGGAAGTCGTCCGCGAAATCGACTTCGAGAACATCCCCATCTTCGGCTACCTCGACCGCGCGGCCGAACGCTTCCCAAGACGCAAAGCCGTCATCTTCAAGAACTGGTCCATCACCTACTCCAAGCTGCGCGAGCGCTCGGAGATCATCGCCGGCAGCCTGCGCCGCCTGGGCCTACAGCCCGGGGAGCGCGTCTCCATCATGCTGCCCAACCTGCCCCAGACCATCCTGGCCTACTGGGGCGCGCTGAAATCCGGCGCCGTGGTCGTGATGACCAACCCACTGTACATGGAAAAGGAGCTGATCCACCAGATCAACGACGCGGGCTGCCGCTTCATGATCGTCCTGGACCACCTCTGGCCGAAGATCCGCTCCGTGCGCGAGCGCCTGACCACGGTGGAGAAGTACATCGTCACCTCCATCCCGGACTGCCTCGGCTTCCCGCTGAATTTCCTGTATAAATTCAAAGCGAAGAAGGACAACCTGTTCACCGACGTGAACTTCGCCAACCCGCGCAACGTGCGCTTCAAGGAACTGCTGAAGGGCCGCGAGCGCATCAGCCGACCCCCGGCGGACCCCAAGAAGGACATCGCGCTGCTGCAATACACCGGCGGCACCACCGGCATCGCCAAGGGCGTGATGATCACGCACCGCAACATGACCGCCAACGTCCAGCAGTGCATGTCCGTGCTGCACACCCTGGGGCGCGAGCACCAGACGTTCATGGACATCCTGCCCTTCTTCCATATCTACGGGCTGACCGTGGGCCTGAACCTGCCGACCAGCATCGGCGCCACCATGCTCCCGGCCCCGCGCTTCATCCCGCAGGACCTGCTGGGCGTGATCCGCAAGGAGCAGCCGACCATCTTCCCCGGCGCCCCGGCGGTCTACGCCGCCCTGCTGCACCAAAAGGAGCTGCGCCCCGAGGACTTCAAGTCCCTCAAGGTTTGCGTCTCCGGCTCCGCGCCCATCCCCGTGGACACCATGCACCAGTTCAAGCGCGTCACCGAATCCGAGATCGTGGAAGGCTACGGGCTGACCGAGGCCTCCCCGGCGACGCACTTCAACCCCCTGCTCGGCAAGAAGAAACCCGGCTCCATCGGCCTGCCCATGCCGATGACCGAATGCCGCATCGTGGACATGGACGTGGGCCAGATCCCCCTGCCCTCGGGCAAGAAGGGCGAGCTGATCATCCGCGGGCCGCAGGTCATGTCCGGCTACTGGCAGCGCCCGGACGAGACCGCCAACGTCCTGCGCAACGGCTGGCTGTACACCGGCGACATCGCCACCATGGACGAGGAAGGCTACTTCTACATCGTGGACC
>CAYUIN010000123.1:0-6785 GCA_964444695.1 uncultured Desulfocurvus sp. | reverse complement strand
AGCTGCGCTTTTCCCCGGCGCTCATCGCCACGTACTGCGAGCGGTACGACTTCGCGCCCGACGTGCGCCTTGCGGAAGTCATCGCTCCGAAAGTCCGCCAAAGGGGATACTTCACCAAGGCCCAGTTCCAGGAACTTTGTTACTGGAAGACGCCCCGCAGCCGTTCCCGCGTCCGGTCCAACCCGGCGAGGCTGATCAAGGAGGCGACGGGCATCGCTCTTTCGTGCGAAGCGGAGGAGTTGCGCGTGGGGGTCCTCAAGGCGCTACGGGGCGTCGACCTGCCCACGGCCTCGGTGGTGCTGCATTTCGCGCACAGCGAGCCGTATCCCATCCTGGATTTTCGCGCCTTGTGGTCCCTGTCCTGCGAAAACGTCAACCCGCCGTATACGTTCGACTTCTGGATGCGCTACACGCGCTACTGCCGCAAGCTGGCGGCCAGGTACGGCGTCGACATGCGCCAATTGGATCGTGCTCTGTGGCAATATTCCAAGGAAAAACAGCAAGAGGCCTCAGGCGCGCCCACACCTCAGAGCCGCAGCACATCCTGGCCCTCCAACTCCGGCCAATGAGCGCCACATCCTCCCACGTCTCAGGGGACAGAACCGCAGGCCGAAGCGATTCCGGCGCCTGGCACCGGGTCTTTCCTTCGCCTCGAACCATTGGCTTCATGTCTCAGGGAACGGAGTCGCAGGCCGCAGGCCGGAGCGGTTCATGCGCCGGGCACGCTCCCTGCCTTCCCCCGCCCCCGCGACGCACCAGCGCAATGGGGAACGAGGGGGGGCGGGTGGGTGGCAACCAACCGTGCGCCACCACCTCTTCCCGACCACGCGCCCCGATCCACCGCAACATCCGCTCCATGCTCCTCCCCTCCCCTCCCCAAAACCACACTTGCACCCGCAATCCTCTTGACAGATAATCGATAATAGCTCACATTCCCTTCACCGGCCCGCGCGCTCCTCGCCGCGGCCCGGTGTTCGCACTGTACCCTGATGCAGGAACGTCCAAGGGAGCCGCGCTCTCCCGCCCGGCAGCACACAGCCGCCCCGCGACAGCGGGACGTGCCGCCGGGGCCGGGCCGCGCGCCCCGTGTACTCCCCCTGGGGTCGCCGCCATCTGGCGGGCGACGGCAGAGCACCCACAGGCCGGGTGCGGCCGACGCGCTCCCTGGGCGTTCGAGGGGTTCCCCCGCCCCCTGCACCAAGACAGCGAGGCGAACTGCGCGGGCCGCGACGCGGCGCGCGCGGGCCAGCCTTCCCCCCAAGGTCCAAGCACGCCGCCTAATGGACGGACGCCGTCCGCTGCGGCGCATGGCAGGATGCCCCCACGTGCCCGAAACCGTTCGCCCGGTCGGCCCCCGGGCGTGCACGCCGGTGCATCCTCCACTGCCCGGCCCAACAGGGCGCCCCCGGCTCCACTCCCCGGGGGCGCCCCGCCTTGGGTTGGACGACGCAGGTTCGCCGGGCCCCCAAAAGGCCCAGAGCACAAGGACAAGGCGCCCGAACCGGCCCAGCCGGACCCGCCGGACCCGCCGGACCCGCCGAAGCCTGCCGGGCACGATCTGCCCGGCCACGGCCCCGCCCGGGTCGCCCGAACGATCCGGGGCGCCCGGCACCGCCCCGGGCCCGGGCGCCGACCACGCAGAGCCCACGACACGCCGCATGCGGAGCGGCGGCGGGTCGTGTCCCTTGACAAAGTTCCGCAATTCGACAAGAAATGGTGGACGCCGCGCCGCATACAAAGCGGTTCGGTTTCCACCCCCCAAGGACCAGGCCAGACAACGGAGGACCACCCATGACGCACCGCGCCGCATCGGCACCCGCTCGCGCGCCGTGGTCCGCTCGGGCCGGTTTCCGCCCGTTCCAGGCCCAGGTCTCCCACGCTTTATCCGCTCGACGCAGGGACCACGCGCCCGCCCCTGTCCGTCCCCTACCCGACCGGCTCTATCCGGGGGTGACGGGCACAGGCGGCATCCTGAGCTTTAGCCGCTAGCACCCACAGCGGAGAGAGACAGGAAACGCGGCCCCGGCCCCGTTGTTCCCAATTTCCATAACCGATCATCAATTTACCCAAATGGGGGGTTCAGCATGAAGACCATGCGTCTCGCCGCCGTGTGCGCGGCCCTCGTCTGTGTCCTCATGGCCATTCCGGCCATGGCGTCCGACACCATCAAGATCGGGGCGGTGCTCTCCGCCTCCGGCCCGGCCTCCTTCCTCGGCGAGCCCGAGAAGAAGACCCTGGAGCTGATGGAAGAGCAGATCAACGCCGCCGGGGGCATCCTCGGCAAACAGCTCGAACTGATCATCTACGACGACGAGACCGACGTGAACAAGTGCGTGCTCGCCGTGGACAAGCTGCTCAAGAAGGACCGCGTCGTGGCCGTGCTCGGCCCCACGGTCTCCGGCAACACCCTGGCCGTGGTCAATAAATTCTCGGCCGCCAAGGTGCCCCTGGTGTCCTGCGCGGCGGCGGAGAAGATCGTCGTCCCCGTGAACCCCTGGGTCTTCAAGACCCCGCAGTCCGACCGCCAGGCCGTGACCAAGATCCTGGAACACGCCACGGCCCAGGGCTACAAGAAGATCGCCATCCTCACCGTGTCCAACGGCTACGGCCAGGCGGGCCGCGCCGTGCTCAAGGAGCTCTTGCCCGCGCAGGGCTTCGAGCTGGTGGCCGACGAGGTCTACGGGCCCAAGGACACGGACATGACCGCCCAGCTGACCAAGCTGAAGTCCATCGCCCCCGACGCCATCGTCTGCTGGGGCACGAACCCCGGCCCGGCCGTCGTGGCGCGCAACCGCGTCCAGCTGGGCATGACCACCCCGCTGTACATGAGCCACGGCGTGGCCTCGGCCAAGTTCATCGAGCTGGCGGGCGAGGCCGCCGAGGGCCTGAAGCTGCCCGCCGGGCGGATGATCGCCATCGACCAGATCGAGGACTCCAACCCCCAAAAGCCGGTGCTCAGCGCCTACGCCGAAGCCTACGCCGCCAAGTACGGCGCCGCCCCGTCCACCTTCGGCGGCTACGCCTACGACGCCCTGGCCCTGACCAAGGCGGCCATCGAGGCCGGCGGCAGCGCCGAGCCCGCCGCCATCCGCGACAACCTGGAGAAGATCAGCGGCTTCGTGGGCGCCACGGGCGAGTTCAACTTCACCCCCGAGGACCACAACGGCCTGGCCCCGTCGTCCTTCGTGATGGTGGAGATCACCGGCGGCGGCTGGAAGCTGCTGAAGTAGGGCCGACGTGGACTATTCGAGCCTGCTGCAATACCTGATCTCCGGCCTGACCGTGGGCAGCACCTACGGCCTGACGGCGCTCGGGTTCACCATCATCTACAACACCACCGGCATCATCAACTTCGCCCAGGGCGAGTTCGTGATGCTGGGCGGGATGATCGCCGTGACGGCCATGAAGGTCCTGGGCCTTCCTCTGGCCGCCGCGGTGCCCGTGGCGGTGCTCGGGGCCACGGTGGCGGGCGGGCTGGTGGAGCGGCTGACCATCCGCCCCGCCAAGGGCGCGTCCACCATCCAGCTGGTGATCATCACCATCGGCGTCTCGATCCTCATCCGGGGCATCGCCATGCTCCTGTGGGGCAAGGACACCTTCGCCCTGCCGCACTTCTCGGGCATGCAGCCCATCGCGCTCGGGGGGGCGACCATGCTCCCCCAGAGCCTGTGGGTCCTGGCCGTGACCTGCGCGCTGCTGGCGGCGCTGCGGGCCTTCTTCTCGGGGTCCATCTGGGGCAAGGCCATGCTGGCCTGCTCCTACGACCCGCGCGCGGCCTCCCTGGTGGGCATCGATGTGCGGCGCATGGTACTCATTTCGTTCATGATCTCGGCTTTCGTCGGGGCCGTGGGCGGGGTCATCCTGGCGCCCATGACCATGACCAGCTACGACGTGGGCATCCTGCTCGGGCTCAAGGGCTTCGCGGCCTGCATCCTGGGCGGGCTGGGCAACCCGTTCGGCGCGGCCGCGGGCGGCTTGATCCTGGGCGTGCTGGAATCCTTCGGCGCGGGGCTCATCTCCTCGGCCTACAAGGACGCCATCACCTTCGTCATCTTGTTGCTGCTCCTGTTCGTGAAGCCCTCGGGCCTGTTCGGCAAGGCCAGCGCGGAGAGGGTCTAGCCATGGGCGCGGGCAAAAAGAACCTGGCGGGCGTGGCGGCCCTGGCCGCGTTCGCGGCGGCGCTGCCGTTCCTGCTGACCAACGACTACTACGTCTCCACGCTGATCCTGGCGGGGTTCAACGCCATCGTGGTCATCGGCCTGAACCTGCTGCTCGGCTACGCGGGGCAGATCAGCCTGGGGCACGGGGCGTTCTACGGGCTGGCGGCGTACACCACGGGCATCCTCACGGCCTCGCACGGCTGGCCCATGGGCCCGGCCTGCCTGGTCGCCGTGCTGCTCACGGCCGCCGTGGCCTACCTCATCGCCATCCCGACCCTGAAGCTCTCCGGGAACTACCTGGCCATGGCCACCCTGGGCTTCGGGCTGATCGTGTACATCGTGTTCAACGAGGCCATCGAGCTGACGGGCGGGCCCAGCGGGCTGGTGGGCATCCCGCGCATGGAGCTGTTCGGCTACGCCTTCGACACCGACCTTTCGTACTACTACCTCACCGCCGCCGTGCTGGTGCTGGTGGTCTGGGCCTCGCTGAACCTCATCGACTCGCGCATCGGCCGGGCCATGCGGGCCATCCACACCAGCGAGAAGGCCGCCGAGGTCTCGGGCATCGACATCACCGGCTACAAGCGGCTGATCTTCGTGCTCTCGGCGGTGTACGCGGCCATCGCGGGCGTGCTCTACGCGCACTACCTGTCCTTCGTGGCCCCGTCGTCCTTCGGCTTCCACTTCTCGGTGACGCTCATCGTGATGGTCGTCCTGGGCGGGATGGCCAGCGTCTGGGGCGCGGTGGCGGGGGCCTTGTTCCTGACCGTGCTGCCGGAGTTCCTGCGGGCCTTCGAGAACGTGGAGACCATCCTCTACGGCGCGATCCTGGTGCTGTGCATGATGTTCGTGCCCCAGGGCATCGCGGGCGGGCTGGGCAGCCTGGCGCGCCTGGTTTTTCGCCGGAGGCGCCATGCAGGCTGAGACGCTGCTCTCCTGCCGCGGGCTGACCATGCGCTTCGGCGGGGTCACGGCCCTGGACGGCGTGGACTTCGCGGCGCGCGAGGGCGCCATCACGAGCATCATCGGCCCCAACGGCGCGGGCAAGACCACCCTGCTCAACGCCATCACCGGCATGTACCGGCCCTCGGCCGGGCAGGTCAGTTTCGGCGGGCGGGACATCACCTCCCTGCCCGCGTTCCGGCGGGGGCGGGCGGGCGTGGTGCGCACCTTCCAGAACCTGGAGGTGTTCTCCAACATGACGGTGCTGGAGAACGTGATGACCGGGCGCCACCGCCACCTGCGCTACAACGCGCTGGACGCGCTGCTGCGCACGCCGCGCTATCGCCGCGAGGAGCGCCGCTGCGCAGGGGACGCCCTGGGCGCGCTGCGTTTCGTGGACCTGGAGGCCCTGGCCCCGGCCCCGGCGGGGGACCTGGCCTTCGGCCAGCAGCGGGCCCTGGAGCTGGCCCGGGCCGTGGCCGCCGCGCCCCGGCTGCTCTTGCTGGACGAGCCCGCCGCCGGGCTGAACATGAAGGAGACCAAGGCCCTGGGCGTGCTCATCCGCCGCATCCGCGACGAGCTGGGCATCACCATCGTGCTGGTGGAGCACGACATGGACCTGGTGATGGGCATTTCCGACGAGATCATGGTGCTCAACTACGGGCGGGACATCGCCGTGGGCACGCCGCTGGAGATCCAGAAGAACCCCGAGGTGGTGCGGGCCTACCTGGGCGACGACGACGAGGACGCGCCGTGCTGACGCTTCGCAACATCGACGTGCACTACGGCAAGATCCACGCCGTGCGCCGGGCCTCGCTGCACGTGCGCCCCGGCGAGATCGTGGCGCTGATCGGCGGCAACGGCGCGGGCAAGACGACGATGCTGACCACCATCTCCGGGCTGATCCGCCCCAGCGAGGGCGAGGTGTCCTTCGACGGGCGGGACATCACCCGCGCGGCGCCGGACGCCATCGTGCGCCTGGGCGTGTCGCAGGTGCCGGAGGGGCGCAAGGTGTTCAAGCCGATGCGCGTGGAGGACAATCTGCAACTGGGGGCCTTCTCGCGCTGGGGCGGCCGGAACCGGGCCTCGGTGGCCGAGGACCTGGAGCGGATGTACGCCATGTTCCCGGTGCTGCGCGAGCGGCGCGACCAGCCCGCAGGGACGCTGTCCGGCGGCGAGCAGCAGATGCTGGCCATCGGCCGGGCGTTGATGGCCCGGCCCCGGATGCTGCTGCTGGACGAGCCGAGCATGGGCCTGGCCCCGCAGGTGACGCGCGAGATCTTCCGGCACATCCGCGAGCTGCGCGACGCGCACGGCCTGACGGTGCTGGTGGTGGAGCAGAACGCGCGCATGGCCCTGCGCATCGCGGACCGGGGCTACGTGCTGGAGACGGGCCGGATCATCCTCCAGGGCCCCAGCGAAGAACTTTTGGAGAACCGCGACGTCCAGCGCGCCTACCTGGGCCGCGACCTGGACGTGGAGCAGTAGACGGGCCGGGGGAGGCCTCCGGCGGCCGCAGCGCCGCCTCCCCGAGAATCCCCCTTTGTGGCCGGTCAACCTTCGTATACGGTATGCCAGCCCCCCCCCGCCCCCCAAAGAGCGCATTTTGGTAAAGGGGGATGGGGGAGAGGGTCCGGGAGTGGGGGCAGGGGGAAACCCCTTTTGGCGCCAGAAAAAGGGGTT